>JBGUET010000304.1:0-3444 GCA_041821225.1 Sedimentibacter sp. | reverse complement strand
TATCAAAAGAAAAGAAAAAAGTAAAAGCAGTTGATGGGTTAAATCTAGATATATATAAGGGTGAAATTGTTTCGTTGGTAGGGGAAAGTGGAAGCGGTAAAACTACAGTTGGAAAAGCAATTCTAAACTTAATAGAAAAAACTGATGGGAAAATACTTTTTGAAGGCAAGGAAATTCATAAGAAAAATAAAAAAGATATGAAAGAATTTAGGCAAAAGGCTCAAATGATTTTTCAAGACCCTTATCAATCTTTGAATCCTAAAAACATAATTTCTGATATTATTTCTGAACCACTTGAAGTAAATAGATTGATAAGCAGCATCGAAGACAGGGATAAGAAGGTGATTGAAGCATTAGAGTGGTCAGGATTAACACCAGCATCTGAATATCTCGGAAGATATCCCCATGAACTCAGTGGTGGACAAAGACAAAGGGTTGCTATTGCAGGGTCAATAATATTAAATCCAGAATTTATAATTGCAGATGAACCTGTTTCTATGCTAGATGTATCTATAAGGTCAGGAATACTAAAATTAATGCTTGAATTAAAAGAAAAAAAAGGAGTTTCATATTTGTTTATAACTCATGATTTGTCTCTTGCTTGGGCTATTTCAGATAGGGTTGCAATAATGTACCTAGGGAAAATTGTAGAGTTAGGAGATGCCAATTTAATAATTGGTTCGTGCTCTCATCCGTATACAAAGGCATTAGTTAGTGTTATGCCTTTACCAAAGGTTGATAAAAATAAAAAAAGAATAATATTAAAGGGCGAAACACCAAATCCTGCTAATATTCCAACAGGTTGTAGATTCCATCCTAGATGCCCTATTGCACAGGATATTTGTAGAAAGGAAGAGCCTAGCTTAAAGGAAATAGCAGACAATCATTTTGTTGCATGTCATTTTCCAAGCTAAGATGGTGAAAAAATAATGGGAAAATATAGTATGAGTATTGAAGATTATGTAACTTCAAATGAAGTGGCAGAATTGACCTCACAGCTTATAAAAATTCCTAGCTATAGTGGATTAATTAATCAAGAACAAGCTGTAGGCCAATATATTTATAATTTCATAAAAGAGAATGGTATTGATGTGGAATTAATTGAAGTATTAAAGAATAGATATAATGTTGTTGCCACAATCAAAGGAGAAGGAAGTGGAAGGTCGTTGATGTTAACGGGTCATATGGACACCGTTCCTGCCTATGATATGTCCATAAGTCCATTTTCAGGAGAAATAAAAAATGGAAATGTATACGGCAGGGGTTCTTGTGACATGAAAGGTCCTTTAGCCTCTATGATTATGGCGCTAATAGGTATAAAAAGAAGTGGAATAAGTCTTAATGGGGACTTGATTTTTGCTGCTGTTATAAATGAAGAGGAAACTAGTGAAGGAACTGAATATATTGTGAGAAATGGACCTAAGACGAATGCAGCTATTGTTGGTGAACCAACTAACCTGGAAATTGCCGCAGGGCATAGAGGATTAGAGTGGTTAAAAATAAAAATAAAAGGAAAAACCACCCATGGAGGAACATCAGACCAAGGAATAAATGCAATATCAAAGTCAGCAAAATTAATAACAGAAATTGAAAATAATTTGATACCTAAGATGAATGAGAAAAGTCATTGGCTAATTGGTAAACCAACATTAAACTTTGGAAAGATATATGGTGGGGACCAACCTAGTACCGTTGCAGGTGAATGTTGTATAGAACTTGATAGAAGATGGATACCAAGTGAAAACTATGAGCAGGTATTTAATGATTTTTACGAGATGTTTGATAAACTAAAAAAAGAAGATCCAGAATTTGACGCTGAGTTAATCCAGATTTATGGCGATGTAAATATGATGGTGCATAGACCCATGGAAATAGATATTAATGATCCTGTGGTAAAGTGTTTAGAGACATCTCTAGTTAGTGTTAATGGAGTGAATCCACCAATAGTTTCATTTCCCGCATGGACAGATGCTTCCCTTCTTAGCAATTATGCTAAAATCCCAACAGTTGTTTTTGGACCAGGAAATTTGGCTAAGGCCCATTCTAAGGAAGAGTACATTGAAATAGAGCAATTGTATAAGGCATTTCAAGTATATGCTTTAACAGCAATCAAATATTGTAATTAAATGTTGCAATATTATGTATTGAGATAGGAGTGATTTTGAATGATTAATGAAATTTGTGGTTACATTGATGATAAAAAAGAAAATATTTTGAAAGATTGTTCAAATATAATAAAAATTCCAAGTATTTCAAAAAACATAAATGATGTAAAAAAATGCTTGGATTTTGCATTAAATCTTGGAAAAGAGTATGGATTTAAAGTATACAAAACTAAAAATTCCGATGTAGGCGTCATTGAATATGGTGAAGGTGATGAAACAGTGGGTATTTTAGTTCACGTTGATGTTGTAGATTATGGTGATATTAACAAATGGGAAAAAGATCCTTGTTCTGGTTTTGTAGACGATGAAAATGTGTGGGGAAGAGGTGCTGTGGATGATAAGGGGCCTTTAATAGCTTCTTTATACGCTATGAGGGCTTTAAAGGAATCAGGGGTAGACGTTAATAAAAAAATACAATTAATTATTGGTACTCAAGAAGAAGTAGAATGGTCTGATATGAACAATTACATTAAAGAATTCAAACTTCCAGATTATGGTTTCACTCCTGATGGCTCATTTCCAATAGAAAATAGAGAAAAGGGGTATGCAGATGTAGAACTATTTTTTGACAGAGAAAACTTCACTAATGAATCAGTTAGAATTGTAGAAATCAGTAGTGGAGACAGTGTGAATACTATACCATCTAAAGCAGAAATAATATTTGAAATTATTAATAATTTTAAACAAGTGTTAAATGAAATAGAGAAAATTAGTGCAGATAAGTTAGAATTTGTCAATGATAATACTGTTAAACTAACGTTTTATGGTATTTCGGGACATAGCTCTTTACCTGAAAAAGTGGATAATGTAATTTATAAAATGTTTAAAAGCATTTGCAAATTTAGCTATTTACCATTAGATTTTAAAAATATGCATGATTTTATAATGAAGTATGTAGTTGATGACTTTTATGGTAAAAGATTGGGGTTTTATGAACAGGACCCTTATTATAAAGGAGAATACATGGGTTATACAACAATAACCCCTACTATAGTTCATTCAGATGTGAATAAATATGTAATAAATTTAAATATGAGAACAAGATTTGGAACTACAAAAGATAGTATAATCAAAACGTTTTCTTCTACAAAAAAATATAAATTTAATTTTACTGTTTCTAATTATTTAGATCCATTATATATTGAACGAGATAGAAAATTTCTTAATGAAATGGCTAGCGCCTATGAATTAATATCAGGATATAAAAATGATTTTATTATAGCTAGTGGAACATCATATGCCAAAGCAATGCCAAACATCGTATCTTGGGGCCCAATAT
>JBGUET010000303.1:0-3455 GCA_041821225.1 Sedimentibacter sp. | reverse complement strand
TTCTTGCTTTCATTTTATTTTTAAAAGAAGGTAATCTTGGTACATTTACATCCTTTGTTACAGTTATTAAAAGAGGGTATTTTCCCCTTTTTAAATACAATCCTTCCCATACATTGCTTACAACATCTATGTGATTTTCTGTAAAATCCTTTATACTTTCAACATTACTTATGTGGGGAATTCTTAAAACACCTGCAACTTCAGGTCCAACTTGCCCAGTGTCACCGTCAACAGATTGAATTCCAGCAATTACTAAATCATAGTCCCCAATTTTTCTAATTGCAGCAGATAATATGGTTGAAGTTGCCTTAACATCAGAGCCACCAAATTTCACATCACTGAGAAGTATTCCTTCATCGGCTCCTCTTGCAATAGCTTCTCTCAAAGATTCTTCTGCCTGAGGTGGTCCCATGGACAATGCTATTACTTTAGAATTTGTTTGTTCACCTATTTTTAGTGCCACTTCTAAAGCATTTAAATCAAATGGATTAATTTCTGTTCCAGCTGAAGTTCTATCAATTCTTCCTTTTTCACTATCAAACTTTACTTTTTCCATGTCAGGTACTTGTTTAATAAGTACTATAATTGTCATTTTGACCTCCTGAATAATAATTTGAAAATGGAACGACGCGGTGGTCGTTCCTTATTTTATTTTGTTTCTAATTTTGTGCCTCTGTTTTTTATAATTCCAACTATAATGACTGGAAACAAAACAACGAATATTGAAAAGTATCCCAAATATTTATAACCAATATTTACAATAGAAGCTATACCGAATGTAGATACCATAACGTCTAAAATTAACATGGTCATAACTATAAATATATTTCTTGCTGTTTGTTTTTTAATTTTATTAACAAGGTACTCTTTATTGCCATATCTTGCTACCAAAGAGAAAGCAAATGTAATAATTGTTGAAATCGAAGCCATAACTACGAATATTACATAGACTGTTTCCAAAACTGGAAATCCTATTTGCTGAACAATGTAGTAGTTTGGCAACAAACTTTTGATTGATTCAGGTTGATATGCAAAGTTAACTAATACAATTGACACCAGCATCAATGAATTTAATAAAGCTCCAAGCACTGCAGTTTTAGCTGATTCTCTTCTGCTTTTTAATCCTTGAGAAACAGATATGCAGTTTCCTATAATTCCTGTAGACTGAAACCCAGTATAAGTTATAGCCATCCAAATACCTCCAAACAATGAATAATCTGCAAAAGATGTATTTGCCCAATTTTCACTAATAGCACCGCTGTTTGCATTTATTCCTAATACAACAATAACTCCAATAACAATAAGTATTCCAACAGTTAAAGCAGTTGATGCTGCTTTAACCAATTCAGCTCCATATATAACCAATATAACAGATATAATAACCATAATTGTTGTTCCAACCCAAATATTTATACCAAAGTATTGTTGAAACAGATTTGCGCTTGTTGCAATGCAAAGTCCAGGTGCCAAAAGAGACGTTACTAGAAAAGATACTTCAAAAAATGCGCTAAATAATTTTTCGTAAGGATGAAAAAATTTATTTGTGAATGTTTTAAAATCATGTATTTCATGTGTTCTTGAATATTCTAATGCAAAGTAAATTGCCAATCCCAGCAATGCCATTGCTAAAAGCGGTGTAAATATTCCGATTTTACCGAAACTTGAATAATAAGTCGCTACTTGTTTGCCTGATGCCACCCCTGGACCTGCATGTGTACCAAACCATACAGATGCGATTCCTACAAAAGCAGGTACCGCAGATTTTTTTTTACTTGTTTCAACTTGGTTGTTTAATTTAGTATTCATATTGTCATGCTCCTATTTTTTAGTTTGTTTTAATAAATTAAACTCTGCGCATAGTTTAAAATAATAATTTTTTTGAACTCCTTGAGGTTGAATTATCAATCTCTTGTACTTTGCTATAGCTAATGCAAATGGATTTTGGCATAAAAAAAATCTTTCATTCCTATAAGCATACTTGTTAATGCAAGTATGCTTATAGGGACGAAAGATCCGCGGTACCACCCTAATTATGATATAACTATATCATCACTTTTCAAAGTCAATAAACTTCTAACTCTTTAACGGGAGTACACGCACCTGTCTACTTGGTTGCCCTTTGAACAGATATGCTCAGCAGTGAATATTTCATATTTCCTTCATTATTGGCTTTCACCTTACCCAACTCTCTATGAATGACCAAAATATCTTTCTCTGCTTCAACGCATTTATCATTTTATTAATTGTTATAATAAACTATCCCGCAATGCATGTCAACAAATATTTTTTATTTTAGAAAAACATTATAATTCTACAAAAATATGTTCTAAAATAAAATAAATATTTTGTAATAACTGTTGACATATCTTAATATGTATGGTATATTAAGTGAGTATTACAGATGTATTTATAGATTTCACATGTTTTTAGAGATTATATATGCTGGGTATATATAGTTTGTAAAAATATGTGAACTTTTTTTACTTACAATGGAGTATAATAAAAATTAGGAGGTACCTAATGGATAAAGGTACAGTTAAATGGTTTAACGCAGAAAAGGGTTTTGGATTTATAACAAGAGATAACGGAGATGACGTATTTGTTCATTTTTCAGCTATCCAAGGCGACGGATTCAAGACATTAGACGAAGGTCAAGCAGTAAGCTTTGAAATTACTCAAGGCAATAGAGGCGACCAAGCTACTAACGTAAATAGAATATAATTATTAAATAATTTTAAATATTACGTATTAACAAAGAAAAATCGGGGATATTATTCCCTGAACAATAAAAATTAGGAGGTACCTAATGGATAAAGGTACAGTTAAATGGTTTAACGCAGAAAAGGGTTTTGGATTTATAACAAGAGATAACGGAGATGACGTATTTGTTCATTTTTCAGCTATCCAAGGCGACGGATTCAAGACATTAGACGAAGGTCAAGCTGTAAGCTTTGAAGTTACTCAAGGCAATAGAGGCGACCAAGCTACTAACGTAAATAGAATATAATTACTATTAAAATAGTAACATAAGCTATAAAAAAAACGGGAATTTGATTCCCGTTTTTTTTATGCTTTATTAAATAAAACAGGTGACAATAAGTTGTCACCTGCTTGTATATTTAGCTATTCTTTACATTTCTATTGTAAGGTTTTTTAGAACTAGTCTTATTAGAAGTTCCCCTGTATGAAGAAGTTTTAGCGTTGCTTTTTTTGCTTCTAGCAAATTCAGGTTCAACTCTTTCAATTCTATGTCTACTCTGAGATTTTGCTGCTTTAGGAGCAACTGTGTGAATCAACATAGGGTACGGATGATCCTCAACAACTTTAATAGTTTTTTTGATTAGCTTTTGTATGTCTCTTAAAAATGGTTTTTCCTCATATTCACAAAAGGCAATAGCTGTTCCGCCTAATCCCGCTCTTCCTGTACGTCCAATTCTATGAACATAAGTTTCTGG
>JBGUET010000302.1:0-3457 GCA_041821225.1 Sedimentibacter sp. | reverse complement strand
ATATAGCCTGTATAATCCATTAAAATTACAACTATCAAAACCATTTGAAATACAGTTTTTATTTTACCCCATGGATTAGCAGCGATTGTAATTCCTTTAGAAGCTGCTAATGTTCTAAAACCTGACACTAAATATTCCCTAGAAATGATTAATACAACAATCCAAGAACTTATATATCCAATTTCCACAAACGCTATAAATGCAGAGGCTGTCAAAAGCTTATCTGCTAACGGGTCCATAAATTTACCAAAATCAGTGATTAAATTATCCCTACTTGCAATGTATCCATCAATCGCATCAGTTACTGCCGCCCCTATAAAAACTAAAAGAGGCAAGAACCGAAATATTCCTTTGCTAATATACAATAATATTAAAAACACAGGTATTGCCAACACTCTTATTACCGTAAGTTTGTTAGGTAAATTTAAATTTTTAAACCAATTCATCAATCACATCTCCTATTAAATCATATTCTAAAGCATCATTTATTTTTACTTTATAAATATCACCTATGACTAATTCTTTATCAGATGTTACATATACGCATCCGTCAATATCTATGGAATCCATATAGGTTCGTCCCACATATATATTTTCTACATCATGTTCTTCAATTAAAACATCGTATGTTTTACCTATTTTCAATAGGCTGTTCTCATAAGATACTCCAAGCTGAACTTCCATGAGTTCATTGTGTCTTTCCTCCATGACTTCTTCGCTAATTTGGTCTGGCAACTTGTAGGCAGGTGTATTTTCTTCTCTTGAGTACTTAAAAATCCCTACTTTGTCAAGTCTAAATTCCTGTAAGAAACTTTTTAGTTCTTCATGTTCTTCATTAGTTTCTCCTGGGAAACCAGTTATTAAAGAAGTTCTTATAACAGCACCTTCAACTTCATTTCTGATTTTATTTATTAAGTATTTAATTTGAGCACTGTTTGTATCACGGTTCATTCTCTTTAAAATTCTGTCATTAATATGCTGCATTGGTATGTCAAAATATTTTACAAGTTTTTCATTGTTTTTAAATTCAAGTATAAGTTCGTCATAAATATCTTCTGGATATAAATAGTGAACACGAACCCATTTAATACTTTCTATTTCCGAAATTTTTTGTATTACTTCATGTAACTTTCTTTCATTGTAAATATCAAGTCCATACTTACTTGTATCTTGAGCTATAATAATAATTTCCTTAGCCCCATGTTCGGCTAATTTTTTTGCTTCATTAACAATACTTTCGATTTTTCTGCTTTTATAAGGTCCTCTAAGTTGAGGTATAATGCAGTAAGTGCAGTTATTGCTGCATCCCTCTGCAATTTTCAAATAAGCATACCACTTCTCAGTCAAAATTTTTCGTGGAAGGTCTTTATCTATATCTAATTGAATTTTAGTATCTACTATTAAAGACTTGCTAGCTTCATATTGTTCAATATATTCATCAATTTTTTCGAATCCGCTAGTACCTATAATAATGTCAACTTCAGGAATTTCATTTGCCAGTTCTTCACCAAACCTTTGAGATAGACAACCAGTTACAACTATCTTTACTTTTTTATTCACATTGTTTTTAATATCTGCTGCATATATTATTGAATTTACAGATTCCTGTTGTGCATCACTTATGAATGAGCACGTGTTAATTATTATATAATCTGCTTTATCAGCAAAATCTGTTATTTTATATCCTTTGCTTGTTAGTATTCCAAGCATGTTTTCCGAATCAACAAGATTCTTGGAACATCCTAGTGAGTGCATGTAAATTTTTTTCATTAATTTCCTCTCATTTCATCTAATTCTTCTTTTGTAATAAGCACTTTTCGAGGTTTGCTTCCTTCGTGACCTCCAACAATGCCTCGTTCCTCTAGCTGATCAATAATTCTAGCAGCTCTTGAATATCCAACTTTAAATTTTCTTTGAATGTAAGACGCAGAAGCTTGGCCATCATTAACTACCATTTCAACTGCCTTTTCCAAGAATTCATCAACTACCTCATCTTGAGTTGGATTTTTTTCTATTTCTTCAATTATTTCATTTTGCTTGCCAGTTTTAATTTCAATTTGTTGCTCTCTTATGTTATCAACAACTCTTTTTATTTCATCATCCGATATGAAAGTACCTTGAATTCGTATGGGTTTTGACATGCCCATGGGATGATAAAGCATGTCTCCTTTCCCAAGAAGCTTCTCAGCTCCTCCAGAGTCAAGTATCGTACGAGAATCAATATGTGAAGATACTGCAAAAGCAATACGCGAAGGTATATTTGCCTTAATTACTCCTGTAATAACATCAACTGATGGTCTTTGGGTAGCAATTACAAGATGTATACCACAAGCTCTTGCAAGCTGAGCAATTCTAGTTATATATTCTTCAACTTCAGAAGAAGCAACAGTCATTAAATCAGCAAGTTCATCAATAACAATTACAATTTGTGGCATTTTATCAATATTCTCTTTTGAAACTTTTTCATTGTATGACTGAATATCTCTAACACTTTTCGCTGCAAATATCTTGTAACGGCTTGTCATTTCTGATACTGCCCAGTTCAAAGCATTAGCAGCTTTTCTTGGATCAGTTACAACAGGAATCAAAAGATGTGGTATGCCATTGTATATACTTAGTTCAACTACTTTGGGGTCTATTAAAATAAGTTTTACCTCATCAGGTTTTGCTTTAAATATAATACTCATAATGAGGGAGTTTATACACACGCTCTTTCCTGAACCGGTAGCTCCAGCAATAAGCAAGTGAGGCATTTTATCAATACTAGCAATTATATTTTTACCTGCAATATCTTTTCCTAAAGCAAATGGAATATTGGTGGTTACAGCTTTATACTCCTTTGATTCTATAAGACTTCTCAAATATACACTTGTTTTATTTTTGTTTGGAACTTCTATACCTATTGCCGCTTTACCTGGTATAGGTGCTTCCATCCGTATTCCTGAAGTTGCAAGTGCAAGTGCGATATCGTTAGAAAGACCTGTTATACGACTTACTTTTATACCAGGTGCAGGCTGAATTTCATATCTAGTAATAGTAGGACCTTTATTGATTTGGAGAATATTGCAAGGAATGTTAAAATTATTTAATGTTTCAATTAGTTTTTCCCCTTCCTTGCGGAGGTCTTCCTTTTCCCCTTTAGCATGTTGAGGTATTTGGTCTAAGAGACTTGTAGAAGGAAGTTTGTATTTATCAACCTTCACACCAGAAACATTTATTATATCGTCTGTAATGACATTTGACTCAAATTTATCCTTTTGTTTTTCTTTTTTATTTTCATTAATATCAATAATTTCATCATCTTTTGCTGTTTGATTTTTTTCATCAGTTAATTCATCTTGCTTAACATTTCTCATGTCAGGTTTTCTAACATCATTGATTTTTAATCTAGTAATTTCAGATTTCTTACTATTGTCAACCGTTGGGTTTGAATAATCATAGATTCTTATATTCTCTT
>JBGUET010000301.1:0-3474 GCA_041821225.1 Sedimentibacter sp. | reverse complement strand
ATAGCAATTGATAAAGTGATAGAAATAACAATTGATAAAGCGATAGAAAAAGTAGAAAATAAATTTTATGCATTTATATATAAACATACACGAATTGATTTGGATGATATTAATGAATGTACTGAACCCAAACAAGGAAAAAGACCAAGTAATGTAAAAGAAAAAAAAGATAAGGATAAAATTATAAAACCTAGTAACATCGAAAAAAAAGAAAAGCCTTCTAGTAAAATGAATAAAGAAGATTCAGAAGAATTAAAGGTAGAACCAAAAAATAGAAATACAGCTGATCTCAAACTTGAAGAAATTGGAAGAGATGGACACACAAGGAAAATAAGAAATGGAAGAACAATACAAGTAAAGCCTTCTCCTAAAGCTAAATATTATGTTAAAAAAAATAATGCAGAAAAGGGTAAATAATATATAAGTTTTTAATAAAAGAAAGGATTATTACCATCTATTTGTAAAATGATTTTATAACGATGAATTAATATCAATTATATTTTTTATTAAATTCCAATAGTTTAAGAATGTCTATGCCATAAAATATGCTTCTTAAAACAATAAATATTAAAAACTCCACTAAAAATAAAATTCCTCCAAGCATTATATAAGCATACGCACATACCCATTGTGAGGTTTTCTTAATAAATTATAAAGACTGCAAGTATAAATGTTTATGATATGATGAAAGTACACAATGAAGTAGCACTTGCCAACTTACCTAAGAAGATGATCAGAAGAAAATGTTAAAAGTGCCACAGCATTCGACTTGTATTTTGTACTTTTGCTAAAATGAGAGAATACACAAAATTATTTACACGGCCTTCAAAAATTTCATTCCGCCCTTTCCCTCTTTTGTATCCTCTTCTCTCTTATTAATTATATATTTATATTCATTCATAGTTTCTTTTAATGGCTCATCTGATGATGTAAATAGTTTACCTTTACCTTCTTGACAATTCGAACCTTTTTTAAACGCTATATTGCGTTTCTCAAGCACTTCCTCCATTTCTTCAATATCTGCCTTAATTTTGTCCTTGATACTTAGTCAAACACCTTAAGATATATAAGTCCATCATTCTTGATAATTGGAATGACCTTTTTAAGGATGAGTTCCGTCTTGAACATGCTCACCAAAAATCTTTCGTTAGTACTTGATTTAGGTACTGCTGCAACTGATGAGCTACTATCTTTTCCATCTATGTTTCGAATAGCGTATTTACGCAACGCTAGGACTTGTTGTTGAGTCTTATTTCCTCCTACAGTGATTGACTCCGTCATAATCAAATCATAACTCATAAGCTTTTCAATTACCTTCCAATAGTCAATTTTATATTTCACTATTTCAAAAGCCGACAAAATTTAAAAAATTGCTAGGATACCATTACTATGTTACCCAACTCATAAATTATTACCAAGAGCTTTTCATACTTAATGCAGTAAAAGCATTTTCATCTCTTTTGAAAAACTGAGTAATATATGGAGTTGTTTTTTTAGACGTCTTAAACGCCACCTTTCTTTTTTAATTAAAACAAATACCTATTATTAGAAGCAATCCAGGGGACGAGCTTACGGGTGCTCGTCAAAAGTGAATGCCGCAAGGCTGAACGGTTGCGTAGCAATTTGTAAGAGCACGAAGGAGCTTCCCAATATAACGAGCGATAGCAAAGTTAGATTGTGGAAG
This sequence comes from Sedimentibacter sp., assembly GCA_041821225.1. Taxonomy (GTDB): domain Bacteria; phylum Bacillota; class Clostridia; order Tissierellales; family Sedimentibacteraceae; genus Sedimentibacter. The sequence goes on along the minus strand of JBGUET010000301.1, from coordinate 1,790 downwards.
TCTCCCCGTAAGCGAAGCCCCCCTTCCCGTTAGTTAGGGTTATATAAAGTTTAATACAGTAAACAGGCTAATATTCGAAGTTATTTCTAAAACTTTCCCACGCATTTCAGTTTTAACTATGTTTTGCGACTTCCCGCTTCATTTCTTTTAAATTATGAGCTTTTATAGTAATTTAACTCTGTATTTAAGCATTAAAAAGCACTCTGTTGAGTGCTTTTTAATAAACTTCTTTTTATTTTACTTTTTAAATTTTGCCATTTGCTATTATGAGGGTAGGCTCTAAAGCAACACAAAACATTGAATTCTATGAAAAATTTAGCACTGATCGTGTAAGTATTAAAACTTTAGTAAAAGATAAAGAAAAGTTTTCTTTTGAAGTACCTGGAGATAGACTGCTTAAAAGTTTTACAAAAGCTATGTGTAAAATGGATTTCTGGATTTGATAGTTATTTGATTTGAATAAATTGGATAAAACACCTTGACTTTGCCTCACAGTAATTCAAGAGTGTATTCGATAAGCAGTGAACTGGTTAAATGCCAGTCTTTTTTTAAAAAAAGCTAAATAAAACAAAATCAATTTAACAAGTATTCCCACATCAAGAAATATGTAGTATAATGTAAAAAAATGCGTAGAGAGTTACTCTTAAATTATAAAAATGAAGTTTATAATTTAAAACATGATGCCAAAAATTTAAAAAATATTAAAGAAAGGAGGTTAACTATGGAAGCTATCGGAATTGTTAGAAGAATTGATATTCTTGGCAGGATGGTAATCCCTATGGAGATAAGAAGACTTCAAGGAATTAGAACAGGAGATTCTATAGAAATATTTGCAGATAATGAAGGTAATGGATCATATTAAGAAAATATGATCCATTACCTGAAATACTGAAACATGTTGAAACACTTCAAGGGATGATAATAGAAGAAACCAATTATACCCCAGAAGTCACGAAAAAAGCTGCGGAATTGCTAAAAGAATTGGAGACGATTCTTAATAAAGCATACTAGAATATATACTGTGAAATGGATAGCCCCTATAATTTTAGGGGCTTTATTTATTTGAACAAAATAACAAATATAGTTAGTTTTATGATATGCATTTTCGAAATATGCGATTTTTGTAATTTCATCTGCACTTATATTGACCTAATTTTCAATGAGCCATCTGACTAGTTTTTAGAATAGCACGAACATACCCTTTTATATAAGCTATTTGCTTTTATAATTATATTGAATTGAGAACGCATTATTATCAATTTAAAAACAACTATCTTCCAGTTTTAACTGTCAAGCATTTCTATTAGTTTCCTCATATTTAAATCCATTAGTAGTAAAAATCTTATCTAATAAATAGTTCCCTATGAAGTATTTATCTAATGTGTCCGGATAGGTTTTATTTTAATTGATAGGGACAACCTAATAATGTGAATATATACATTATTGAAGCGTTAAAATAATAAGAAACAGCACTATGTTTTAAATGGCAATATATGGCAAAATATGTATTTTATAAAATAAATGTTGTAATATCAATGAAAAATGTATGCTGAATAATTGATAAATTATTTTGACAAAAGCTATGGATATGGTAGGCTAAAGTAGGATGTATTAAATACATAAATGCAAATTGTATATATACAAAAAAACAAATAATATGCAATTGTTAAAAAGCACCTTGACAATTAAATAAGTTAAGAAAATAAATATATAATCGTTACACTCTAAATTATATCTTATAAAAATAAAACTACCACTACCCTAAAGAGTGGCGGCTTTCAAAGATCTTG
>JBGUET010000300.1:0-3484 GCA_041821225.1 Sedimentibacter sp. | reverse complement strand
CTATACTTATTAATAGTGTACCAGCATTGTTTAGAGATTCAAATATTAAGGATATTTTTTATACTATTCTAGACTCCTTAAAAGATATAAATAAATCTAGCTTAAATCTATCTCTAAACAAAATAATAAAAAATGCTTGCGTAAAATCTGTGAAATCAGGAGATAAGCTCCATTTGCCTGAAATAATTGCATTGCTAGACAACTTGAAAAAAACTGAAAATCCATATACATGTCCTCATGGGCGTCCTGTAATAATAAAATTGTCAAAATACGAAATAGAGAAAATGTTTGAAAGAATTCAAAAATAAAGGAATATTTAATATGAATAATAAAATAATTGTAATAGTAGGACCCACTGCTGTTGGCAAGACTTACGTTTCTGTTGAGCTTGCAAAAAAAATGAATACACAAGTAATATCTGCTGATTCAATGCAGATATACAAGGGTATGAATATTGGAACAGCTAAGGTATTACCAGAAGAAATGCAAGAAATCAAGCACCATATGATTGATTTAATAAATCCAGATGAAAATTATTCAGTTTCTGATTTTAAAAAAGAGGCTGAAAATATAATTGATAATATGCTCATAAACAATAATATTCCCATAATAGTTGGTGGCAGCGGGCTTTATGTCAATTCTCTAATATATGACCTTGATTTTGGAAAAGCTAAGTCAAATGATGAAATTAGAGAATATTACACATATTATTATGAAAATCATGGAGAAGATGCCCTTTTTGAAAAATTAAGGAATATTGACCCAGAATCCGCAGAAAAAATACATAAAAACAATGTTAAACGTGTTATTAGGGCATTAGAAGTTTATGATATAACAGGTAAAAAATTTTCCGAACTAAACACTGACATTAGAAAACAAAGCGATAAATATGAATGCATACTCGTAGGACTAAGTACGGACAGAAAAATTCTTTATGACAGAATCAATCAAAGGGTGGATAAAATGCTTGCTGATGGTCTTGTTGAAGAAGTTAAATCATTGATGAACAAGGGATATGATAAAAATCTTGTATCTCTCCAGGCTATAGGGTACAAAGAAATTATTGAATATCTTGATGGCAATATAACTTTAGAAGAAGCAGTAAATATTTTAAAACGCAATACAAGAAGATTTGCCAAACGACAATACACATGGTTTCTTAAAGATGAAAATGTTAAATGGTTTCAAATTGAAAACCTAGATGAAATTAACATGACATTAGAAAAAATTCATGAATACTTAAGTACGCAAATCTAGCCGAAAGGAGGAAAATGCATGAACCCAATTAATTTGCAAGATTCTTTTTTAAATAATGTAAGAAAAGAAAAAATAACAATAACAATATTCTTGAACAATGGGTACAAACTTACAGGAACTGTAATTGGTTTTGATAACTATGTGGTTTTCATTGAAACAGATAAAGGTCAACAATTGGTTTATAAGCACGCAATTACATCAATATTACCATATAAGCAAGTAAAATTATTTAGCAACGATATAGTAGAGGAGTAATAAATGTCGACAGAAGATATATTATGTAAACAGTTTGGCATAGACCAGACCATTATTAGCTATGTAACAAAAATTGAAAAGCAACTAAAAGAGAATTATTTTGAAAGAATAGAAAAAACTAGAGAAATGAATCAATACAAAGTAATTAGTGCCATGCAGGAACATAAGCTAGACTATACAAATTTTTATTGGAATACTGGTTATGGATATGATGATGTAGGAAGGGAAAAAGCAGAGAAAATTTTCGCCTCTGTATTTCACACTGAAGATGCTCTTGTAAGACCATCTATAGCATCTGGAACTCATGCCTTGTACTTGACTTTGTCAGCTATACTAAAGCATGGAGATGAAGTAATTGCAATTTCCGGGCGTCCTTACGACACCCTTTTAACCGTACTTGGTGAAGAGGGAAATGAGCCTTGCAATTTAAAAGAAACGGGAATTGTATATAAAGAAATTCCTCTTTACAATAATGACATAGATTGGGAAAGTGCTATTAAATCAGTGACTATGAAAACTAAGCTTTTAATGATTCAGCGTTCCACTGGTTATAGTTTTCGTCCTGCCTTGACTTTATCTAAAATACAAACTGCCATAGAGAAAATTAGAAAAGTTTATCCAAATATATATATAATGGTAGATAATTGCTATGGAGAATTCGTAAATGAAATTGAACCATCGGATTGTGGTGCAGATGTAATTGTAGGTTCTTTGATTAAAAACCCAGGAGGCGGTATTTCTCTTTCAGGAGGATATGTTGCCGGTAAAAAAGTGATTATTGATAGGGTAGCAAATCGTTTAACAGCTCCAGGAGTTGGGAAGGAAATCGGCCTAACCTTTGGAACCACTAGAAATACAATGCAAGGATTATTTTTTGCACCCCATATAGTCAGCGAAGCTTTAAAGGGAGCTCTTCTTTTTGGAGGGGTATTCAAATCTCTTGGTTTTGAAATAACACCTTCTTTAGAGGAAGAAAGAAGTGATATTGTTCAAGCCATTAAATTCAATAATAAGGATATGGTTGTTAAAATCTGTGAGGCCATACAAAGCGCATCGCCAGTTGATGCTCATGTTTCGCCAATTCCATGGGATATGCCAGGGTATACAGACCAAGTTATAATGGCATCTGGTGCATTTGTGTCGGGCTCCTCAATTGAATTAAGTGCAGATGCTCCAATAAGACCTCCGTATATTGCATATATTCAGGGTGGCTTATTTTACGATCACGCTAAACTAGGAGTTATGCTATCACTACAAAAGTTGTTAGAATTTGAAGATATTAAAAACAAAATTGTAAATTAATTTACAACTTCATTACAATAACATAAAGCCGATAGATTTAAAATCTATCGGCTTTTTATATGCATTTTAAAATAGCTATTAATATTTTCTTACAACAGCTTTTACAACCCCTAATATAGAAGGGTTTTTAATTAGAATAGGTTCCATTAGGCTGTTTCGAGGTTGTAGACGAATGTGGTCTTTTTCTTTATAAAAAGCTTTTATCGTTGCTTCATCGTCTATTAATGCAACAACTATATCCCCATTCTTAGCAGTGTTTTGTGAGTTTACAATAACAAAATCTCCATTTAAAATACCTGCCTCAATCATGCTTTCACCTTTGACTTTCAAGACGTAAGATTCTTTATTGCCCACAAAATCAATTGAAATAGGAAGAGTGTCATCAATATTTTCAATTGCCAGAATAGGGGCTCCTGCAGTAACAGTTCCTATAATAGGAACATTTACTATTTCTTTTTTTGGCATGTTGCTGCATAGGTCATCAACATCAATTAATTCGAGAGCCCTTCTTTTATTTGTGCCTTTTCTTAAATAACCTTTTTCTTCTAATGTATTTAAATGTGCATGTACAGAAGAAGTAGAACTTAAACCCACCGCTTTGCAAATTTCTCGTATAGATGGGGGATAACCTCTCAAGCATAATTCATTTTTAATATACTCCATTATTTTA
>JBGUET010000299.1:0-3489 GCA_041821225.1 Sedimentibacter sp. | reverse complement strand
GGATAATTTTTATGGACAGGATGCCAATTATCATATAAATGAACCTTCCTATGAAGACAATAAAGATGGTACAGTAACTGATAAAGTAACAGGACTTATGTGGCAACAAACTATGGATGAAAAAATGAGTGCATCCCAAGCAGTGGCTTATGCCAATGAATGTGAATTAGGAGGATATAATGATTGGCGAATTCCTAGTATTAAAGAACTTTATTCCCTTATTCAATTTGATGGAAAAGTCCTTGGAGAAAATGCTGTAGAGATGTTTATAGATACCACATTTTTTAATCAACCTATAGGAGATGCCAGTGTGGGTGAAAGGGAGATTGACGCACAAACTTGGTCATCCACTGAATATGTGGGTAAAACCATGAATAACAATGAAACTATATTTGGTGTTAATTTTGTAGATGGCAGAATAAAAGGATACCCTAAGTATGACCAAAAAACAAAAGAAGAAAAGAAAATGTACTTTCGCCTTGTAAGAGGAAATGAAAGTTATGGTCAAAATAATTTCGTAGATAATGGTGACGGGACCATATCAGACTTAGCAACAGGTTTGATGTGGCAACAAAGCGATGATGGGGTGGCTAGAAATTGGGAGGATTCATTAGCTTATAGTGAAAATCTAGAAGCTTCAGGATATAATGACTGGAGATTACCAAATGCCAAGGAGTTACAAAGCATAGTAGATTACACACGTTCTCCACAGACTACTGATTCACCTGCTATTAATGAAATGTTTTCACTTGCAAGTATAATGGATATAGAAGGCAACGTTCAGTACCCTCATTACTGGACATCAACAACATTACTTGATGGGAAAAATCCAGCAGGAGAAGGGGTTTATGTGTCTTTTGGAGATGGGCAAGGAATGATGAATAACAACTTGGTTGATGCCCATGGGGCGGGATCAGTAAGAAGCGAACCAAAAACAGGTGATGCCAGCCAGTATCCAAGAAGTTTCGGACCACAAGGGGATATCCAATATGTATATAATTACGCTTTATCTGTAAGAAATATTGAAGAAATTGAAGAAACTGAAGCAGTTAAAGAAACTGAAAAAATTAAAACAAATGAACCGATTAAAGATTCAACAGATGATACATCTTATACTCCTAAATCTAGTTTTAGCGTTATTACAATAGGAACGGGAACACCAGATACAAAATTTGATAAATCTTTTGCTAGTACAATGATTCAATATGAAGGAAAATATTTTCTTGTAGATTGTGGGGATGGTACCAGTAGAAATTTATATGAAGGTGGGTTTAAAACAAGTGATATAAGCTCCATTTTATTCACACATTTGCATGTGGATCACACTTCGGATTTTATAGATATAATTGTTTCTAATTTAATATCACGCAATGAGCATTTAGACATAATAGGACCTCCCATGACTTCCAAATTATATGATTTAATTAAGGAAGTATATGCAGATGATATTACGTACCGTATGATAAATATTGCAAAAAATACAGGAAGAACAGTTGATGATCAAAAGATATATACGGCTGTAGATGTTAAGGAATTAATAGGTGAAAATACATTCCAATTAAATGGCGTAACGGTTTCTACAGCAGAGATGACACATACAATGTATGATTTAGCCTATAGATTTGATGTAGATGGAAAGTCCATAGTTATTTCAGGGGATACGTCATATGATCCTGATTTAGCAGTGCTTGCCAAAAATGCGGATATATTAGTAATGGATGCAAGTGCAAGCACCAATATAAATGCATTAAATACTAAAGTTAAAACAAATAATACCGACATATCATTACCAGAACCTTCATCAGCCTATGCTGGAAATTTTGAAGTAGATGCACATTCTAAGTTTTATGATATTGCAAGAATGGCAGCAGATGCAAATGTTAAAACATTAGTGCTAACCCATTATGAGGGTGGTTCTAATGAGATAAAGCAAGAACGAATAGCAGAAATAAACAAAACTTTTGAAGGAAAAGTTATTTTTGCAGAGGATTTAATGGAAATAAATCCGTGAGATAAATGATAAAAAAAGAGCATTATGAATAGAAAAAATACAAAATAAATTTAATTTTGTTTTATTGAATTCTCTTTACAATAATAGTTTCTATAATCTATAATTAAGTGAATGGAAAAAGAAAAATAATTAATCTTTTGTTTTTATAAGGGGAGAAAAATGCTGATACAATGCACAAAAAAATTATTGGATGAACTTAAAATTAAACCAAATTCAGTTGAAGCAGAGGAGCCTATGTTTTGTTGGCATGCAAATTTGATTACTGTTAATCGCAGGAAAACAATTGTGCTTATGAATGACAGCAGTCAATATGTTGTTGCCCTGTATGGTCTGAAAGCAAAGGATTTTAAAAACCTTGACGAATTAATAATAAATGGTATTCGTAATACTTTTATTGATGAATATATAAAAGAAGAAATTGTTGAGCAGTATATTAATCATTCGCCTGGAATTATATATACTAAAACAAAAGACAGATCAACAGTTGCAAGACTGAATAAGTCTTGTGATGAAATATATTTTTGCGGAAAAAAATTTGATGAGGCAACCATATATCAAAGTGCTGTAAGTAGGATGGCAAGTGCCGATTTGATAAGAGATAGAAAAGTGAATTATACATATACAAATGAAAATCTTTATAATGACTTGGAAAATTTCGCAAATACATCTATTTTTAGATGCAAGTCGGTGGTGTTGAAAATTACACTGAATCTTTTGAACCATAAGGTGTGGAGAAGGGTTATTGTGCCAATGAATATTTCATTTAAAGAGCTCCATGACATTATTCAAATTGCCTTTTCGTGGTCAAATTATCACCTTCATGAATTCGTTGTTTTTGAAGGCATCAAACCAATTGTTAAGTTGTGTTGTGATGAGGCTGCCTTTGAATATCCGGAAGACCTTCCCATGATTCTTGATTTTGATGTTAAGCTTTCTGAGTATATACCTAAATGCAGTGGTATTGAATACAGATATGATTTTGGAGATGGTTGGGAGCATTATATTGAAGCAGAGAAAATAATTGAAGAATTTGGGTGGAACTATCCTGTATGCATTTGTGGAGAAGGAAATACTCCCCCAGAAGATGTAGGCGGTGATTATGGTTACGATAATTTCTTAAGCATAATATCTGACCCGAATAATCCTGACCATGATGCAATGGTAAATTGGGGAAAAATGCAGAGATATGGTGATTTTGATGTAGAGTTTGTAAACAGAAGGCTGAAAAGTGCATTGAACAGTATCTGGTAAAACATTTACAACCTTTGATATAAAAGACATTGGCAATAGATGGTAGAAGTTGAGTATGTTAGCGAAATTTTAGGTTGCTTTACTTTGTATAGTAGGAGGATAAAACTTGATGAAAAACTATGTTTTGGATGGTATTATGGGACTTGTTGTTGGTGATGCTGTAGGAGTACCTGTAGAGTTCAAGAGCAGGGACTATTTAAAGAAGAATCCAGTGACGGACATGATTG
>JBGUET010000298.1:0-3495 GCA_041821225.1 Sedimentibacter sp. | reverse complement strand
TGTTCACCCTTCTTGAAAAGACGGTCCCTGTTTCTTCAATAGTATTTTGAACAGTACCCAGCTTCACCTTAGATGTTAGCCCTTCAACAGGTTTTCTGGAATTCATTAATAATGAAACTAAAATGATAATTCCTACTGTTATTAAAATAGCTAATAATATATACTTCTTTTTATTTTTCATTCTATCCTCCATTATTTATGATATTCTATTTTTAAGTGCCATCATAAAATCCAATTTATGGATTTTAGCATAAGTCATAAGTTGAGCTAAAACTATAAAAACAATAGTCAGTATTATTGAAACGAAAATATTCATTGCTGTAATTGGCTCATTCATAGTATATATGTCCGTAGTATATGTTATTGACAAGTAATCCACAAGCCATAGGCCTAATGGTATACCTGCAACAATACCTAGAAAGGACATTATCATATTTTCCCTAATGATCATATTAAATATTTCTTTTTTTGTGAATCCCATAACTCTTAGTGATGAGAATTCTAAAGTTCTTTCATTTATACTCATAAGTGTCATGCTGTATACTATTACAAATCCTAACAAACCAGAGAATATAACCATGAATCCCATGGATACAGCAGTAAGGGTTGTAAATTCTTCAAATGCGCTTTGCATGTCATCTTTAGACTGTATTAGAACATCCATACCGTCTAGCTTGCTTGACACATCCTCATCAGAATTAAGGTATACTCCATTAATAATACCCTTATCTAAAAACTTTTCATTTAAATAATCTATATTCATGTATCCGTTAATTCCAAGACTTTGTTTAATTATTCCCCTTACAGTAACATAGCCATCATCTTTGTCTGGCATAAAATTCTTTAATAATATTTCATCTCCTACACCAACTTTCAAGGCAGAAGCTAAATTCGAAGATATTAGTATACCATCAACAGGAACTTCAATTTTATTGCCATTCATATCTTCAAAACCATAAAATACAGTGTTCTTTTCAAGTCCTATGACACTAACTATTTTAGATTGTTTACCATTTTCTATTTCAAAAGGCAGTTCAATTCTACTTTCCATATCTGTGAATTTTAATTTTTCAGCAATGTCTTTCTGTGAATTCTCATTTTGAAATCCATTGAAACTAATGTTGTATTCCGCCTTTATAAATTCACCATAATGTTTGTTAAACATTACATCAACCAAGTCCACCATCCAAATTGTCATAATCATCATTCCACATGTAATAGCAACAGCAGCTCCAATGAAGGCGAATTTTTTCTTTTCTCTGAATATATTTCTTAATACTATCTTCCATGAAAAAGAAACATGATTCCAAACAATTGGAATATTTTCAATGAAAATTCTTTTTCCCTTTTTAGGTGCTTCAGGCTTCATTGATTCTGCAGGATTGATTTTAACAATACCCTTAACCCCCCAAAAGCCTGAAATTACACAGAACAAAAGCGATAAGCCTATTGAAACTGCAATTCTGTAATAATAAACCTTAATTGTTAACATAGGAATACTAAAGAAAAGCAAATAATAATTTGTCATTGCAGTTGACAATGCAGTTCCTACAATAGAACCCAGAAGTCCACCTATTATTCCCACTGAAGCTGCGTACTTTAAATAATGTGAAATTATCTCACTGCTTTTATATCCTAATGCCTTCATTACTCCAATAGAAGTTCTGTCCTTCTTAACAATTCTTGACAGCATTGTTGAAAGCATAATTGCAGCGAAAACAAGAAATATTATTGGTAGAGATTTTGACATCATAATAAGTCCATCAATTTCCTGTCTCATCATATTATTGCTTAATTGGTTTTCTTTTTTTGTAACCCTTTTTACTCCATATTTATCTAAATTGTCTTCTAAATAATCAACTGTTTGCCCCAAACTACCTTTATTGCTTTCATCATTTACAGTAATTAGAATTTCATTAAAATTCCCATTTGCACCATATATTTTTCTCAAATAATCTTTTTCAATAAAAACAATTCCGAAATTTTCAGGATCAGGCAACAATGCTTGCTCATTTTCCATAATATAAACATACTCAGGGCTAGTTGCTATAGCTGAAACATTAAACTTGTACTGCTTCCCATTTATTAGCAGTGAAATTTGATCCCCAATATTTATATTTCTTGCTATTGCAAATTGCTCTATTATAATTACGTCTTTTTCAGATAATTGCCTTTTGCCAGATTTTATAAACAGCTTATTGATTTTATTCTCATATTTATCCACAGAAACAACTCGAACATTAACTTTATCCTCATTATCATCTGTAATAAATGAAGTATCAAAAACAAGTCTCGCTTCCGCTTCCTTTATATCAGCTTCTCCAATTAAACTGCTTTCTAATTTTTCAGGCACACTTGAAGCAGTCACAAAGATATCGGCGAAATTAGTTATACCATAATAATCATCCAGTGAATCATTTAAATTTATGGCTGAATTGCTCACCGCTGTAAACACAAATATTCCGGTTATAATAATAGCCAGAACAGCAATGTATTGCCCTTTTGTATTTTTTATCATTCTAAAAAGTCTTTTGTCGAGCTTTTTCATTACCAATCAATCCCTTCAGCTGGAATAGGATTATCATTTTGAAGAATCTCTGTTATTTTTCCACTCCTCATTTTTATTACCTTATCCGCCATCTGTGCAATAGAAGAGTTGTGGGTAATTACCATAACAGTATTTTTATATTTTATATTCACTTCCTTAAGCACTTTTAATATTGATATACCTGTTTCAAAATCAAGGGCTCCTGTTGGTTCATCACAAAGTAATATTTGAGGATTTTTAGCTACAGCCCTTGCAATTGCAACTCTTTGCTGTTCACCGCCACTCATTTGGGAAGGAAAGTGACCTTTTCTATCACCAAGCCCAACAGCTTCCATAACTTCATCAACATCTATGGAATTTTCACATATTTCTGCAGCAAGTTCAACATTTTCCTTAGCAGTAAGGGTAGCCATAAGGTTGTAAAACTGAAAAACAAAACCAATTTTATTTCTTCTATAGTTTGTTAGCTGCTTGTCATTCATTACAGTTATTAACTCTTCATTAAAATAAACATCACCACCAGAAGGAGTATCCATTCCCCCTATTATGTTAAGGAGCGTGCTTTTTCCAGATCCGCTTGGGCCTAAAATAACAATAAATTCGCCTTTTATTACATCAAAAGATACATCTTCCAAAGCTTTTACAGTAACCTCACCCATTTTGTAATATTTGCTTAAATTTTCCACCTTCAACACTAATTCACTCATACACTCACCCCTTTTTGTAATAGTTCTAATGCACTTTACTAAAAAATTAAAAACGGGCATTATCTAAGAATTTATTTCTGACTTTCTATTTGTTCTGCTAGGTTATTTAAATATATCCATCTATTCATCTTCTCTTCTAACTGTTCTTCCGCCCCTTGCTTTTCATCCATTATTTCCTGCAATCTCACGTAATCAGTTGAATTTTTTTCTAATTTTATTTCTAATTTTTTTATTTTTTCC
>JBGUET010000297.1:0-3522 GCA_041821225.1 Sedimentibacter sp. | reverse complement strand
GAAATACCATTTTCATCAGCCAATAAATATGCTGCATAATTAAAATTGTTTTCTGCAGTATATAATTCTAGATTATTTAAAAATTTCTTGTTTAAATCATATCCATTTTCTTCGTAATAAATCTTAAGTTGTTTGAATGTTAGATCTTGTCTAGGTGATGAAAGTTTTCCAAGGGAATTCCTTATTCGTTTGGAATATAAAGAATCAATCATTTCCATGGTCATCTGTTGAACAGTAGTACCCACTCTTAAAAGACATCCATTAGGAGACAAACCATATTTTCTTATATAATATGGCTTTTCAGGACCGCTTGATATAACAATTTTAATAATATCTTTATCTTCCATTTTAACGGTCATCACATCAAACAATCCCATTGTAGAAGGGTATATATTATTTTTTATTTTATCTACGATTCTTTTCTGAAGATCATCCGGATTATCTACACCAAAAACGGATCCGTTGTCTTCAATACCTATATATATTTCTCCGCCTTCAGCATAATTTAAAAAACCTACTACTTCCTTCTCCAAACTATCATTTAATTCTCTTTTGAATTCAACACGGTTACTTTCATTCATAAATACCCCACCTATTCGAATATTTTTTGTTAAAATAAATTATCATATAGCTATTATACTATAATTTAGATATATTTAAACCAAAATTTATTATTTAATCTCAGCGCAAATTTAATTCTATTCTTGGTTTTATTCCCATTTGAATTCCATCGATTAATAAATCACATTCCTTTTATTACTAACGTCTGTAATTTAGACATAATAGACAACAAAAAAGGAGAATGCAATCATATGCAGTCTCCTAATCATAGTTATTTTATTATGTCATAAAACGTTGATTTTGCACATATTGCAACAAATCCAATAAATTATCAACTTAAGTGCCTGGCTCGGTCTGGTCCGAAGTCCCTTGACCGGTACATTATTGCTATTTAATTATTGTTTTAATAAATCTATCAATAGCCACTGCTACTTCGGCTCTTGTAACACTTTCTTTCGGTGCAAATTTTCCATCTTCTCTGTCTGTTATTAATTTTGTTTCTTGACAGTATTTTGCTCCATCAATTGCCCAAGATGAAATACTTGTACTATCAACATATTCAAGGGAGCTATCTTTAAAATCTCCATTTTCTAATATCTTTGCAGAGTTTAGCATAATAACTGCCATTTGCTCCCGTGTTACTTTATCATTTGGAGCGAATTCACTTTCTCCAATTCCTTTTACAATTCCATTTTCACTTGCCCATGCAACATATTTGGCGTAGTAAGCATCTGCATCTACATCAGAAAATATACTTGTTCCTGCTTCCATACCATAAGAACGCTCATATAGTCTGCCCATTGCAGTTACAAACATTGCTCTTGTCATACTGTTGTCAGGACTAAACATTTCTTCGCTTGTTCCTAGGAATATTTCTCTCTCAGTAACAAAATCAATGCTTTGTTTTGCCCATTCTAATGTATTGTCATTAAAGTTCTTTGTGTTTTCCCCAAACTCTACGGTTTCACTTATAGGTGCAATATAGTTGTATAGTTCATCTGTAATACCAGAAAATCCAATATATATTTTTTGCTTATCCTTAACGTAGTAAGGAATTGTGGTTTCTTTTACAAAATTAGGTTCGATAGTGTGTTTCTTATTGTCAGTAAAGGTATAGATTTCTGTTGCTCCTATATTCTTTCCATCAAGCATTACATCCGCTATTACATATCCATCATCTGGGATAATGGTGAAATCTTTTTTGTTCTTACCAATACTTGTTATACCGCCATTGCTTTTTTCTACTGTAATAGTTGGATTAGCTTTACTATTGCTTGAGCTGCTACTTTTATCTGCAGCTGCTTCATCTTCTGTTGTTTCTATGGCATCTAGTCTTTCTTGTAGAGCTGTTTTTACATCTCCATCTGCCAATGCATCTATTAAGTCCTGTGCTGCTGTTCTAGTTGCATCTGTTTTAGTTGATTCTGCTTCTGCAACTGCCGACTCAACTGCTTCTAGTTCTGCAGCTGCTTCATCTTCTGCTGATATAATTGTCCAGCCATACCATAGGTTGTCACTGGTATCACCATCATTTTCATCTTCTTTATAGGAGTTTTGTGCAGTTGAAAGTTCAGTACCTGTAAGTTCAGTACCATCCCCATCTAAAAAAACCAATTGTTTTGTTGTAACTGTACTATCAAATGTACCATCTCCTATTGTAGGAGGTGTTGCACCAAGTTTAAGCGTTTCTAAATGTATACATTGCTCAAATGCCAATGCACCTATATCTGTAACCTTAGGCATATTAATAGTTTCTAAGTCTAAACAATGCTCGAATGCAATCTCACCCACCGTTTCAGCATTTGGAAAGTTTGTTGTTTTTAGTTCTGTGCAATAAGCAAATACGTGTGCACTTATATCAGTAACCTTAGGCATATTCACAGTCGTTAATTCTGTACATCCTATAAATGATTTTTGGCCCAAAATTGTAGCATTTGGCATATTTACCGTCACTAATCCCCTGCAACAATAAAATGCCAATGAACCTATACTTATATCATTAACCTTATCTATACTTATATAGTTTAATTTTACACATTCATAAAATGCAGCTTCTCCTATTTGTGTTACATCTGGCATATCCACTGTTGTTAAAGATTTTGCTTCACAAAATGCATAATTTCCTATTTGTGTAACATTGGGGATATTCACAGTTATAATGGTCGCTGGAAATATTGGTTTCGAATATGTTGCAACTGGTATTAATCCTACCGTCACTCCATCGCTCATCTCAAAATTTGTCATTTTGCTTAAGCTTTTGAGATAATTCCAGTCTGCTGTTATGAATTCTCCACCTGTAATTTTAAGTTGGGTTATCGACAATTGAAACACCTGAATTTAAAATAGCATCTTCAAGTGATGTACCCCCAGAAGTTATAGCACTAGTCCCTATTGTATTTGTGTCTGAATCATAAGTGCCGTTAATCTCCATAGTTATTGTGTCCCCAACAGCATATCCCACTGTAGGAAATATACTAATAACCATACACAGCGCAAGTAATAAACTTAATATTTTCTTTTTCATGTTTTCCCCTTTTAATGCTAATTTAAAATACATATTCTGTTTTTAGTATCTTAATACATTTAATGTAATTAATTTCAACTTTTGCACAAGAAATATTGGCATTAAATGTATTACCTTTTTTTAACATTATATAAACTATTTGTAATAAAAGCAAGAAAAAAGAATGTATTGCAGAACAAAAGTAAGCTATTAAGTTACGTGTCCGACACCGTCATTTTTTTGGGTTAGTCAGCTATATAAAAACCTTTTTTGTACATGCTAGTAACACAAATTATACTTGTGAATATACTAGGCTATATCAATTACTATCATCAACTTAGCGAGATAAGTAATGAATAATTATAAATTTTACAACTAAAAATTTCATATCAAACATATGGATATTGAACATGAGTTACTTTTTCGAAAATAAAATACCCATTCCTACAAATTCTGCA
>JBGUET010000296.1:0-3536 GCA_041821225.1 Sedimentibacter sp. | reverse complement strand
CATAAATCTTTATATGAGGGAAGAATGGATGAGCTAAGAATGGAGGTATTAGTATGGCAAAAGGAAAGGTAACATTTGATGATGATGCATGCAAAGGTTGCGGGTTGTGTGTTTCAGTATGTCCAAAAGGCATAATTGAGTTGAACAAAGAAAAAATAAACGCTAAAGGCTATAGCCCTGCATATGTAACAGATCAAGAATTATGCATCGCGTGTGGTAATTGTGCAATTATGTGTCCAGATTCAGTAATAAAAGTAGAGAGATTATAATAATGGAGGTTAATCATGTCTAAAGTATTAATGAAAGGTAATGAAGCTGTAGGAGCAGCAGCAATAAAAGCTGGTTGCAGATATTTCTTTGGGTATCCAATAACTCCTTCAAGTGAAATACCAGAATATATGTCAAAAGCCTTACCAGAGGTAGGCGGTGTTTTTTTACAGGCAGAAAGTGAAATTGCTGCAATAAATATGGTTTATGGAGCAGGCGGAGCTGGAGCAAGAGTTATGACAGCATCTTCAAGCCCTGGAATTTCATTGAAACAAGAAGGTATTACTTATGCTGCAGGAGCAGAAATACCATGCGTAATAGTAAACATGATGAGAGGTGGCCCAGGTCTTGGAAGTATACAACCTGGTCAAGCAGATTATTATCAGAGTACAAGAGGCGGCGGAAATGGTGATTACAGAACATTGTGTTATGCACCAGCTAGCATTCAAGAAACTGTAGATTATGTAATGCTTGCATTTGACAAAGCTGATGAATATAGAAATCCAGTACTTATATGCGCTGATGGTATGATTGGCCAAATGATGGAAGCTGTTGAGTTCAAAGAAAATGTAAATACTGATTTACCTGTAAAAGATTGGGCAACTACAGGAACCCAGGGAAAAAGAGAAAAAAATGTAGTGAACTCACTTTTCTTAGAAGCAGAAGAATGTGAAAAACATAATAATAAATTAGCGGAAAAATATAAAGCTATGGAAGAAAATGAAGTTTTATATGAAGCTTTTGGATTAGAAGATGCTGAAGTTGTGTGTGTTGCTTATGGTACAACTTCTAGAATTGTAAAAACAGCAATAAAACAAGCAGCAGCAAAAGGAATTAAAGTTGGAATGATAAGACCTATTACCTTGTGGCCATATCCATATGCTATATACAAAGACATTAATCCTAATGCAAAAGGAATACTTGGAGTTGAAATGAGCCTTGGTCAACTAGTTGATGATATTAAAATTGGAATTGAAGGAAGACTTCCTGTTTATTTCCACGGGAGAACAGGCGGAATGGTTCCTACACCTGCAGATATACTAGTTGAAATTGAAAAAATCGCAGGAGGTACAAAATAATGACAGTTGTATATGAAAAATCAAAAGGTTTAACTGATATTCCTTTAAGTTACTGCCCTGGGTGTACCCATGGAATTATTCATAAATTAGTAGCTGAATCATTGGTTGAATTAGGAGTTTTAGATAACACAATAGGAGTTGCTCCTGTTGGATGTTCAGTACTTTGTTATAAATTTTTTAACTGCGACATGCAGGAAGCAGCTCATGGAAGAGCTCCAGCTGTTGCAACTGGAATTAAAAGAGTTCGTCCTGAACAAGTTGTATTTACTTACCAAGGTGACGGAGATTTAGCTTCAATAGGAACTGCAGAGATAGTACATGCAGCTCATAGAGGAGAAAAAATAACTACTATATTTGTAAACAATGCTATTTATGGAATGACAGGAGGCCAGATGGCTCCTACAACGTTAATTGGACAAAAGACTACAACTTCTCCATTAGGCAGGACAGTAGAGCATAGTGGTAATCCAATTCGTATTTCTGAAATGTTGGCTACAATTGATGGAGCAAAATTTGTTGAAAGAGTTTCTGTTGATACTCCAGCAAATATCAGAAAAGCTAAAAAAGCTATAAAAAGAGCTTTTGAATGCCAATTGCAAGGTAAGGGATTTGCGATTGTGGAAGTATTGTCCACTTGTGCTACAAACTGGGGTTATACTCCTGTAAAAGCAATAGAATGGCTTCAAAATAATATGATACCATACTTTCCTTTAGGAAATTTCAGAGATTTTGAGGAGGACAAATAATATGGAAGAAAAAGTAATAATGGCTGGTTTTGGCGGTCAAGGAGTAATGGCTATTGGTAAACTTTTAGCATATGCAGGAATGCTTGAAAACAAACATATAACATGGCTTCCATCATATGGACCAGAAATGAGAGGAGGTACAGCTAACTGTGCAGTAGTTGTATCGGATGAGCCAGTAGGTTCACCACTTATTTCTGATGACGGAACTGCTGCCATAGTTATGAATTTACCTTCATTGACTAAATTTGAAAATGAATTGTTACCTGGAGGCAAACTTATAATCAACAAATCTTTGATTGATATTGAACCAAAGAGAAAAGATATAGAAGCATACTATGTATCAGCTAATGAAATTGCTACAGAACTTGGAAACGATAAGGTAGCTAATATGGTTATGCTTGGAGCATACTTAGAGCTGACTAAAATAGTTGAAGTTGAGTCAGTACTACATGCATTCGTTAAAGTATTTGGAGAAAATAAGGCTCATTTAGTTCCTTTGAATAAAGCTGCTTTACAAAAGGGAGCAGATGCTGTAAAAGAATTAGTCAAATTAAGTTAAAAAAATCTTTTTATAAATATAGTTTGAGTTTATAACTTGAACTATATTTTTTTGTTTATAAATATATCTAATATTCTTTTATTAACAATATAAATGTGATATATTATAAACATAATATTATGGAGAAAACTAAATGGAACAAAAAATAATTAGTATTGCTAGAAGTCTTGGAATTAATGTAGTTGGTGTAACAACTACATTAAATTATAGTTATTTGTATAGCACACTTATAGAAAGAGCTAGAAAAGGTTATAACAGCGAGTTTGAAGAAAAAGATATAAATAAAAGGCTTGATGTTAGAAATGTTTTCCCTCAATGTAAAAGTATTATAGCTATTGGTATCTCTTATGCTCCAGGATATAAAAAACAAATATCTTCAAAAGATGGATTATTGAGTGTTGTTTCTTTTGGGGAAGATTATCACGTAAAGATAAAAAATATATTAATTAAATTGGCAAACGAAATTGAAAAGCATATGGAATTTAATTATGTCGCATGTGTAGACACAACGCCTCTTCTAGACAGGGAAATATGCAAAAATGCAGGAATAGGCCAATATGGTAAAAATACCATGCTGATTAATGATAACTATGGCTCGTTTATATATATTGGGTATTTGCTTACTGATATAGAAATAGCGAAAAATAAACTTGAAGAGACCATTGATATATGTAATGGCTGCGAAATTTGTGTAAAAAGCTGCCCTAATAATGCAATTCTCAAAAATGGAGGAATTAATTCAAAACGTTGTGTGTCATATCTTACACAAACCAAGAATTATATACCAATTCAATTTAGACATAACATGGGGAATCAAATATATGGATGTGATGTTTGTCAACTTACATGCCCTAAAAACAAAATAAATTCAGATTTAAAAACGAC
>JBGUET010000295.1:0-3549 GCA_041821225.1 Sedimentibacter sp. | reverse complement strand
AGCGCCACATTTAATGCATTTTTCTTGGTCAATTACATGCATTCCTTTTACTTTTCCTTCAATAGCGCCAACTGGACATATTCTGGCACATTTAGTACACCCTTTACAATCCATAGTAATAATATATTTTAGAAGAGACTGACAAACTCCCGCTGGACATCTTTTTTCCTTAACATGAGCTTCGTACTCATCTCTAAAATATCTAAGAGTAGACAATACCGGATTAGGAGCTGTTTGTCCCAAACCGCATAAAGAAGTGTCTTTAATATTTATTGCAAGTTTCTCCAACCTATCTAAATCTTCCATTACGCCTTTTCCTTCTGTTATTTTCTCCAGAATTTCCAGCATTCTTTTTGTTCCTTCTCTGCATGGAGTACATTTGCCGCAAGATTCATCAACAGTAAAATCCAAAAAGAATCTTGCTATATCAACCATACAATTGTCTTCATCCAATACTATCATCCCGCCAGAACCCATCATGGAGCCTACAGCAGTAAGGTTATCATAATCTATTGGTATATCCAAATGTTCTTTTGTTAAGCATCCTCCAGAAGGTCCTCCTGTTTGAACGGCTTTAAACTCTTTGCCATTAGGACATCCCCCGCCTATATCATATATTACCTCTCTTAGAGTTGTTCCCATAGGAACCTCAACTAATCCTGTATTATTAATTTTTCCACCTAATGCAAACACTTTTGTACCAGGTGATTTTTCAGTACCAAAACTTCTAAACCAGTCTGAACCATTAAGAATAATTTGCGGAACATTAGCAAGTGTCTCAACGTTATTTATAATAGTTGGCTTGCCCCACAGTCCTTTGTTTGCAGGGAATGGAGGCTTATTTCTCGACATTCCTCTTTTTCCTTCAATTGACTGCATTAATGCAGTTTCTTCTCCGCAAACGAAGGCTCCAGCACCAAGCCTTATTTCTACATCAAAATCAAAATCAGTTCCAAACAAATTTTTACCTATGAGACCTAATTCTTTTGCTTGTTTTATTGCAATTTCAAGTCTGTGTACAGCTATTGGATATTCAGCCCTAACATAAATAAAACCCTTTGTTGCTCCAATTGCATAACCAGCAATAGCCATTGCTTCTAATACAGCATGTGGGTCACCTTCTAACACACTTCTATCCATAAATGCACCTGGATCGCCTTCATCAGCATTACATATAACATACTTCTGATCCGCCTTATTAGGTGCAGCGAAACTCCATTTCAACCCAGTGGAAAACCCAGCTCCTCCTCTTCCTTTCAAACCTGAATCTTTAACTACCTTAATTGTTTCTTCAGGAGTCATTTCTGTCAACACTTTTCCAAGGGCCATATAACCGTCACGAGCAATGTATTCATTAATATTTTCAGGATTTATAAGTCCGCAATTTCTTAATACAACTCTTTTTTGTTTTTTGTAAAAATCAATTTCTTTCAAAGGTTTAATATGTTCTTCTTTAGCACTTTCGTCAAACAAATACTTTCTTACAATTCTTCCCTTTAGTAAGTGTTCCTCACATATTTCGTCAACTCTTTCAACTGTCATTCTTGAATAAAATGAACCTTCTGGATAAATTATAACAATAGGTCCTTCTTCACACAATCCAAAACACCCAGTTAAAACAACCTGTACTTCATTGTCTAAATTTAATTCCTTAATTTTTTCTTCAAATCTTTGCTTTATTAAAGCAGATTTTGAAGAACTACACCCAGTTCCGCCACAAACCAAAACATGAGATCTGAAAATCTTCATAACTTCTCCTCCACTTCCATTACTGTTTTTCAGCTGAACCTATTGTATATTCGTATACAACATTGTTATTTGCCAAATGTTCCGCAACAATTCTCTTTGCCTTTTCTGAATCAATATGAATATAAGTAACCTTTTCCTGATCAGCGCAATAAACTTCAACAATTGGTTCTAATGTACACATTCCAATGCATCCAGTCTGTACTACTTGGACATTATTTAAATTTCTTTTACCCACTTCTTCAATAAGAGTTGCTAAGACAGGCCTAGCACCAGCAGCTATTCCGCATGTTGCCATTCCAACTACTACTCTTGTATCCTTATCTGTATTTCGCATTTCAATATTTTTTATAGATTCATCTCTTAGTTTTTTTAATTCTTCCAAAGATTTCATATAATTACCCCCCTAATCTTTGTATTTTGCTAAAATATCTGGTATTTTTTTCGCTTCCAGCTTACCGTAAACATCGCCATCTATCATCATAACAGGTGCAAGGCCACAGCAACCAAGACACCTTGTTGCATCAAGAGTAAATTCATTATCCTCAGTTGTTTGACCTACTTTAATGTTTAACTCTTTTGATAATTTCTCCAGAATCTCTTGTGAACCCTTTACATAACAAGCCGTACCAAGGCATACTCCAATTTTGTGTTTGCCTTTTGGCTCTATTGAAAACTGTGTATAGAATGTAGCTACACCATAGATTTCTGCCAAAGGGATATTAAGTTCCACAGATATAAACTTTTGAACCTCAATTGGAAGATATCCGAAAATCTCTTGTGCTTGGTGCATCGTTTGCATAAGAATTCCTTGAGAGCCCCTAATAGATTCAATATAATCCTTAAGCAAAACAAATTGCTTTTCATTAGCTTTTATATCAAGACTTTTTATCAAAATAATAACCTCCTATTCATATTTAAAAATAATTATTCTTATTATATCTCTTTGTTAATATAATGTCAAATGTAAAAAGTATTAATTTTAAATATTTATCCTTAGTATTTAAATAGCTATTTTTGAGAATATATTTAATTATATGTTTAAATATCAATAAATAAAGCAAACATGTTCTAATTAAGTTTTACAAAATACGATAAAGGAGTAAATGTTTTTTACATTATTTAGTATTAATGTATTAAATTACTACCAACTTCCAAAAATAAAAAAAAATCATTGATTTCCCAATGATCAATCTTCTAATTTCAACAAGTCAAGGATTCTGTTTAAATCCTCATTATTAATATATTCTATTTCAATCTTACCTTTATTTTTATTCTTTTTTATGTTTACTCTAGAAGAAAATCTATCCGTTAACATTTCTTCCATATAGACTATGTATTTATCTTTTTCAAGAACAACTTTTCTTCTTGGTTTTTTGGTATCTCTAACTAACTTTTCCACATCCCTGACACTTAAATCTTCTTTTATAATTTTGTCCGCCATAGCGATTTGTTTATCAGTATCTAAACTTATAATAGCCCTTCCATGACCTGCCGAAATTTCATTAGTAACGATTTTATTTTTTACATAGTTATCAAGATTAGTCAACCTCATTATATTTGTTACATAAACTCTTGATTTTCCAACGATATTCGATACTTCTTCCTGGGTGATTCCATACCTTCCCATTATATACTCATAGGCATTGGCTTCATCTATAGGATTCAAATCTTCTCTTTGAATATTTTCAATTAAAGCTATTTCTGAAGAATTTTTATTTTCTATATCCCTTACTAAGCAAGGTATGCTTTTAATATTGGCATTTTTGCAAGCTCTCCATCTTCTTTCCCCTGCAATTATGT
>JBGUET010000294.1:0-3553 GCA_041821225.1 Sedimentibacter sp. | reverse complement strand
GCGTATACAGCCTTCAACCAATATCAGATGTTAAATAATTTGAACAATGATATTAATGAAAAAATGTTAGTAAAGGCTGAAGTAGAAAAAGAAGTTCAAGGATTAAAAAGTGATACAGAGAAAATGAATGATAAAGAGGCCCTTTTAGAGCTTGTAGAAAAAATAGCCAGAGACCAATTTAAAATGGTAAAACCTAATGAAACTATTTATATAGATAAAAACAAGAATGACAACAAATTAATACAAGGCATAGGTTTTGAAGAAGAATTAAAAAATGAATAATTTTTATTTTTAGCATGTTTTGACAGTATTTTACAATCAGTTTTTGCTACTATATTCCTAGGAATAAAGGAGTGTGAAATATGATTGGTAAAGTAAATGAAAAAAAATATGATTTGAGCTTTTTTGAGAGAATAATTAATAGAGAGTTTAAACACATCAAGGAAAACTGGTTTTTGTTTTTGGTGTGTTTTTTTATTGCAAGACAAAATATTATTGATGAAATATTTCCTTTTGCAGTAGTGGTTTTGTGTTCATATTCATACAGTAAGGGCAATTCACTATTAATGCTTGGGACAACCGTCTTGGCGATTTTGTCGGTAGAATTTAACTTCGTTTATATTATTATGTTAATAGCTATTTATGCATATTTTTTCAATTTTAGAAATGATGGGAAAAAATCTATTGTTATAATCGCAGGATATGCTGCAGCAGTACTCATTTCTTCGAAAACGACTATACTTTTAGCTGAAGGATTTAATTTTAATGGGTTTATGATAATTATTTTTGAAACTATATTTGTTTTCAGCTCAATTGTGTTAATTAATGAGTTCTTTTCAGTTGCAGGAAATATTATAACGAACGGTAAAAATATGGGTGTTCATAGATTTAAAAGAGAAAAAACTGGGGAAGTATTAGATAAAGAAACAAGTGCAAAAATTGTAAAAAACAAGGTGAAAGAACATTCAAGTAACCTTTCATTTATAGACAAAGCTGGGAAAAATGTTTTTTCAACTAGATCAAATAAAAAACCTAGGGAAGATGAAGCAAGTCAAATAAAAGATATTTCTAATTTAAACAAGTCGAAATCCATTAATATATTTTCTGATAAAGCGATGGTTAAAATAAAGGAGCAGTTGCTTTGGCAGTATATTTATGTAAAATTCTTCGAGGTGCTAGCATCAAACAAGAACACAATTGTATTAAGTGTAACTGTAAAAACTGAAAAATCGCCTGAAGAAGCTGAGTCTGGAATTGAACTAATAGTTAGAAATGTATGCGGTGTTAAAATGAGATGTACAGATAGGGTTATTGTTTCGCCAAATTACTATGTGTTGAAATTCAAAAATATCAAGAAAATTAAAATAAAAACTTATAGCGCTTCTGCTACAATGGATGGAAGTTCAGTTTCTGGGGACAATTTTGCTTATGCTGGAAGGTCAGATAGATATTACACAGTTCTTTGTGATGGGATTGGATCTGGACAGGAAGCATTCAACGAAAGTAACAGTGCTGTAGATTTGCTATCAAAATTTCTTTATACCGATTTTTCAGAAGAGCAAATATTAAAAACCTTAAATTCAGTTTTAATGCTGAAACTTGAAGACGAGCGATTTGTTACATTTGATTTAAACATAATTGATTATGGAACAAAAGAATTAAGATTATACAAGGCTGGAGCTGCACCAACATATATTGTAAGTGGTAGGAAGGTGGAAAAAATAACAGGGAAAAGTCTTCCTATGGGTATCCTAGATTGTTTTGAGTACAGTTCCTTTAAAAAAGAAATTAAAATAGGTGATACTATTGTTATGTTATCAGATGGTATAATTGATTCTATAAGTATGGATTGCAAAAAATCTTTGGACAAGTTTTTAGAAGTAATAATATTAAAAGATCCTCAAACCATAGCAAATTCCATACTAAGTTATGCCTTGCGAGGTCAGAATAAAGTAATTGACGACATGACAGTGCTTGTAACTAAAATAGGATAGTAAGATAAAGTTTTGCTAGGCCTCTCAACGTTAGAGATGAAATAACCCATGCATCATAATACTGAGGGGCCTAATGTTTAGAAGATAAATTAAAATAGAACAGGAATTCTTGAATAATTAAAATATTTATTTTTAATTTCTTTTTTTTGTGGTATAATTTATGCTATGCAAATAAATGAGGAATACTATGAATAATTTGTTGAAACACAATATATATCATAATAGTTTAATCAGTCCTGGAGATAACATATTAATTGGTTTGTCTGGAGGGCCAGATTCTGTTTTTTTGTTTCATAATTTAAGAAAACTACAGGAAGAATTGCATTTTAATTTGTATGCTTCTCATATTAATCATATGTACAGAGGAAAAGCAGCTGAACATGATGAAGATTTTGTGCGCTCTCTATGCCGTGAATATGGCATACAACTTTTTGTTAAGCGAAAAAATGCTACCGAATATGCCAAGGAGCTTAAAGTTACTGAAGAAGAAGCAGGTAGAATATTAAGATATAATTTTTTTAGGGAAAATTTAAATGAAGTTGGAGGAGGCAAAATAGCAATTGCCCATAATTTAAATGACCAAGCTGAAACGGTCTTGCAGAGAATAATAAGAGGCAGTGGTATTGATGGATTAAGCGCTATGTCATTTATTAAGGATGATTTAATTAGACCAATGCTTAATGTTCCAAGATTAGAAATAGAGAAGTATTTAAAGGACAATCATTTTGAATTTTGCATTGATATAACAAATACTCAAGCTATTTATGGCAGAAATAAAATTAGACTTAACTTAATACCATATCTTGAGAAAGATTTCAATCCAAATATACAGAATTCATTGTACAGAATGTCTGAGACAATGGAAAGGGATAAAAAAATTATTGAGAAATACGTTAAATTAAAGTTCAATGAAGCTTTGATAGAAAGAACTGAAAAAAGAGTTGTTTTAAATTTAAATAAGTTAAAACAAATGGATGAAGGTGAAATTGGTAGAATAATCAGGCTAACCATTGAACAATTAAAAGGGAACACTGTTAACGTTGAAATGAAACACATTGATTATGCCATTGAGTTTGTAAAAAACGGCAAGACAGGAAAAAAAATTGATTTGTCTGAGGGCTTTACTATAGAAATAAGCTATGATAATTTTATAATTAATAAAATTGTTGAAAAAATTCCAAATTTCAAATATAATATTGTAGTGAATTCAACTGTGAATATTTCAGAAGTTGGAAAAACACTGTTTTGCAAAGTTATGGATGTTTCTTCATTTAATAGGGGAGACAAGAATAGCATAAGTCTTGATTATGATTTAATAAAGGGAAATCTTATTGTTAGAAACAGAAATTCAGGAGATGTTATAGTACCATGTGGAGCAACAGGGAGCAAAAAAATCAAGGATATTTTTATAGATATGAAAATTCCTGCAGAAGAGAGAGATAGTAAACTAATAATTGCGGATGATAATAACGTATTATGGCTTGAAGACTTTAGAATCCACAATAGTTTCAAAGTGTCATCTTCGACAACAAAAATATTGAACATTACTATAGGGAGGA
>JBGUET010000293.1:0-3558 GCA_041821225.1 Sedimentibacter sp. | reverse complement strand
AGGAGGGTCTCAATATACCTCTTGATATAATAGATGTAAAGGATTTGGTGGATTTGTTATGTCAATAAAAGCAGAAAATATAAAATATGTATATAGTGAAGGAACTCCATTTAGAACCTTAGCCTTAGATGATGTAAATTTAGAAATACACGAAGGTGATTTTCTAGGAATCATTGGTCACACAGGCTCAGGAAAATCTACTTTAATACAGCTGTTTAACGGTTTAGAATTTCCGTCTGAAGGAAAAATAATTGTAGATGGAATAACTGTTGGTGAGAATAAGAAAATGCTTAGAAAAATCCGTCAAACTGTTGGATTGGTATTTCAGTATCCAGAATATCAACTATTTGAAGAAACAGTAGCAAAGGATGTTGCGTTTGGTCCTGTGAATTTGAAACTATCAAAAGAGGAAACTGAAATAAGAGTAAAAGAAGCATTAGAATTAGTTGGATTTAATTATGATGAAATAAAAGATGTATCTCCTTTTGACTTGTCAGGAGGACAAAAGCGTAGGGTTGCAATTGCAGGTGTTTTAGCTATGAAGCCAAAGTACTTGATTTTGGATGAACCTACTGCTGGACTAGACCCTGCAGGTAGAAATGAAATATTTAATCAAATACAAACGCTTCATAAAAAAGCAAATGTAACTGTAGCCCTTGTTTCTCACAGCATGGAGGATATTGCAAAATATGTAAGCAGAGTAGTTGTATTATATAAAGGAAAAATACATATGGAGGGAACTCCTAAAGAAATATATTCTCAAGCTGAGGAGCTTGAAAAAATAGGGCTTGGTATTCCACAAATCGCTCAAATAGTTAATGAACTTAGAAAGCGTGGATTTAACATTAAGTCAGACATACTCACTGTAGAAGAGGCAAAACGTGAAATATTGAAGGAAGTGAGGAGAAGATAATGTTCAAAAATTTAACAATAGGGCAACATTATCCTGTGGAATCACCTGTACATGATCTTGACCCAAGAGTCAAAATTATTATGACCTTTGTTTTCATAATATCTTTGTTTTTAATAGAAACTTTTTCAACATATTTGCTTGTAGTTTTCTTTCTTGGGTTTGCTATACAAATATCAAAAGTTCCTATAAAATTTGTAATAAAAGGTTTAAAACCAATACTTATGATAATTATCATAACATTTGTAATAAATCTTTTAATGACACCTGGTAAAGTTATTTTTTCTGTAGGTTTCATAAAAATAACTGAAGAAGGTTTAAAGCAAGCAGGCTTTATGGCTGTAAGGCTTACCTTGTTAATAATGGGAACATCACTTTTAACATTGACGACTTCTCCCATAATATTAACGGATGGAATAGAAAGTTTGCTGAAGCCATTTAAAAGATTTGGATTACCAGCCCACGAACTTGCTATGATGATGACTATAGCTCTTCGTTTTATCCCAACGCTTATGGAAGAAACGGAAAAAATAATGAAAGCTCAAAAGTCTAGGGGTGCTGACTTTGAAAGTGGAAATATTATGAGCAGGGCAAAAAATTTAGTTCCTCTGTTAGTACCTTTATTTATAAGCGCATTTAGACGTGCAGATGAATTAGCTATGGCTATGGAGGCTAGGTGCTACAGGGGCGGAGAAAACAGAACTAGGATGAGACAGCTTAAAATATCAAAAGGTGATTATGTTGCGACGTTTATTTTTGCTTGTTACTTTGCAGCCATAATCGTATTTAAAATATGGTAAGAAATATTAAATTAATAATTTCCTATGATGGCACTGCTTACAATGGATGGCAGAAGCAATTAAACGGGCCTTCAATACAAGAGACTATAGAGAAGGCAGCTAGCAAGGTAATGAAACAAAAAATTGATTTAGTAGGTTCTGGTAGAACAGACAGAGGTGTCCATGCTTTAGGGCAGGTTGCTAATTTTAACGCTGATACAAAAATTGAAGACGCTAAAATTAAAATGGCATTGAATGCAACTTTGCCAAAAGATATTAGAATAATTGATTCTGTGGATGTTCCATTAGAATTTAATTCAAGATATGATGCCCATGACAAAACATACATGTATCAAATTTACAATGAACGCATTTCAAATCCATTTTATTCTAGGTATTCCTGGTTCGTTCCATCAATACTTGATATTGAAAAAATGGAGCAAGCAATAAAGCTAATTATTGGAAGTCACGACTTTAGGGGTTTCATGGCAACGGGCTCTCAGGTGAAAACAACAGTTAGAACAGTATATGAAGCAAGACTTATTCATGACAATGAATTAGTCAAGCTGTATGTTTCTGGAAGTGGTTTTTTGTATAACATGGTTCGTATTATTGCTGGAACACTAATAGATATAGGTAAAGGTTCAAGGGAAATATCATGCATTGAAAATGCATTGAGAAATAAAGACCGAACTGTGCTTGGTCAGACAGCAAGGCCGGAAGGTTTGTTTTTATTAAGTGTTAATTATAAAAAAACGCTTGACAATTGAACCTAAGTAATATAAAATGTCTAAAGTATGAGAATATAAAGAAAAACCGGTCCAATGCCCCGGAGTTAGGTTTTTTGAATATACAAACAAATTAATAGTAGAAATACAGGAGGAAACAAGATGAAATGCTTCTTGGCTAAACCTAATGAAGTTGAAAGGGCATGGTATATTATTGATGCCGAAGGAAAAACTTTAGGTAGACTTGCAACTGAAGTTGCTAAACTTTTAAGAGGAAAACACAAACCAATATATACACCATCCGTTGACACAGGAGACTTTGTTATAATCGTAAACGCTGAAAAAGTCGTATTGACAGGTAAAAAATTAGATCAGAAAATGTACAGACACCACTCCCAATTTCCAGGTGGATTGAAGGAAACTCCTTACAGAAGATTGTTCCAAGAGAAACCAACACAACCCGTTTTTCTTGCAATAAAGGGGATGCTTCCAAAAAACAGCCTTGGAAGAAATATGTTAAAGAAATTAAAAGTATACGCTGGTCCTGAGCATGAAAATCAAGCTCAAAAGCCACAAGTATACGAGTTTTAATAAGGGAGGAGGACAATTAGATGAATTTACAATACAGAGGAACAGGCAGAAGAAAAAGCGCAGTAGCAAGAGTTAGACTTATTCCAGGAACTGGAAAAATACTAATAAACAAAAGAGACTTGTCTGAATATATCAAATATGAAACTTTAAGAACTATAGTTAGAGAACCTTTGATGATTACAGATACAATGGGTCAGTATGACGTGTTGGTTAATGTAGCAGGCGGTGGATACACTGGTCAAGCTGGAGCAATCAGACATGGTATTTCTAGAGCATTGTTACAGGTTGATGGAGAACTTAGACCAATTCTTAAAAAAGCTGGATTCTTGACTAGAGATTCAAGAATGAAAGAAAGAAAGAAATATGGTTTGAAAAAAGCTAGAAAAGCTTCTCAATTCAGCAAGAGATAATATATACAATAAAAATAATAATAGCGAAATACAGATATGGACGGTTCTTATTGAATCGTCTCATCTGTTTGTTTCGCAAAAGTGTTTTCTTGGCACCCACTTTAAAAATCAAGTTTTTTTAGTGACTCCGAGAAGTAATT
>JBGUET010000292.1:0-3568 GCA_041821225.1 Sedimentibacter sp. | reverse complement strand
ATCCAGCCACTTACCACATTTTGTTTTGTTTGCATGCAGTTTTCAAAACCCACTCTCCAATAGAAATTATTAGTCATGTTTGCCCAGCAAGAGGAATGAATTTTCCTGAAGAAATAATTTCCATTTCAGGATGATTCCATAAACTATACATCCTATGTACAAAACTTGAAACTTATTTACTATATATAAACGAATAGCAAAAGCAAGAAGAATTAATATATTTCACATATAAAATGTAATTCTACTCATTATCCATCTCCTAGTTTTTGCTTCTCTTGGTTATAGTAATACTATTTATTAATATTGTTAATAATATCCTTTACATGGTGAATAAAGTCTTCATGGGGTTTTTCAACAAAGTACATGGATACTCCACCAAGTCCAACATGAGTTCCCACAGCTACTCCCATTTGCATAATATATATATCCCCTTCAAATTCTGTTTCATTCAGTAATTTTATCTTTAGATTTTCCGCTCTATGAATATCTGACGTGTAGCCAATAATTACAAAATTTGTTTGCTCATAATCTACACGTTTTATAAATTCTTCTATATAATAATTGAGTACTTGTTTACGTCCGCGTTTTTTAGCGATAACTGCACCCTTAGTATTTTTCATAGACATAATGGGTTTAATATTTAAAACCTTTCCTATCATTGCACTTGGACCACTAATTCTTCCACTTCGTATTAGATTTTCTAAATCATCTACTGATAAAAGGTGTTTAACCCTATATTTCATGGTTTCACAATAATGTATTAACTGATCAAGTGAATAGCCCTCTTCTTGAAGCATGGCACATTTCATAACAAGCCATCCACTACCGTGACTCATAGATACAGAATCTATTACTTCAAAACGAGTTTTTGATTCAGGGTATGTAGTAAAAAATAGATTTTGAGCTAGCATTGCTGATTGATATGAACCACTTGTACCACTTGACATGCATATGCATAGAATTTCATTATAACCCTGAGATTCTGCTTCTTTTATAAAGTCAATGAATGAAGTTGGGCTTGGCATAGATGTTGTAGGAGAATTTTTATAGGTTTCTAATTTGTTGTAAAATTCATCTACTTTAATATCAAGTCTATCTCTAAATTCTTCACCATCAATATTTACCACTAACGGTACAATGCTTATACTATACTTTTCAACGATTTCCTGCGACAAATCACAGGTTGAATCCGCCATTATTTTTATATCCATTGGTTTCTCCTTATAATAATTTTATCATTTATATATAATCAACAAATATTTCTATCTTACAAACCACATCAAATATATGCTTTAGTGTCATATTATTCCATATTTATTGTTTTCTACTTTCATTATAATACATAAATCTAAAGAATTCCATGTCTAAAATCTATTCTTTGTCAGACATAGCTGCCTCACTCAGACCCTTTTGTATTTTTTCGTTAATTCTATTTTTAAAAGATTCAAATGTTTTTCCAGGTGCTTTTTTAATACCATTAAATGCAGCCTTTGTCCATGCTTCAATAACAATTTTTAAATCCTTACTAATTATATCGCCCAACATTTTGCAAGCCTGGACTGTTGCACTTTTCCCTAGTTTTTTAGGTTCAACTTTAGTTATACTTTTGCAATAATCTTTAGTTATTATACCTATTCTAAGCATTAGCAAGGTGTTTAGACTTCCTTCCAATATGGAATCCGCAACAAAAGATGCCACATAGCTTATGCCAGGAACTATATTTCCAAATGAACCGGTCATGACTGCAGGCAATATTTGTTCTAACTGCTCAGAAATAATATCCAAATCATCAATTTGTCTCACAAGTAATACCGTTGCAAAAACATTAGTATAAAGCTTAATTAAATCTTTGATTATAGGTCTTTGATTATAAATCATAGAAATGCGCCACACAAGCTTTATGGCTGTTACAAATACAAATATTCCATCTAGAGAACCATTCTGTGAAATTGCCGTTGTAGCAAATATTCCTGAAGCATGGCTTTTAACAGCATTTTGAGCTTCTTGGTCTAGTATTGCTAAAGCCTCATTAATGGAATCTAAATCAGATTTATTGTTGTCCCAAACAAAGCCTGCTTTTTTCAAATATTTATTTTTCATAAGCCTAGACTTTAATTTTGTAAGATATTGACTGTATTCAACAGTATTGCTGGTATCAGGAATATCTAAAGGTCTTTCAAATCTAGACAAAATTAATATGATTGATATGACTGCAGCAATTCCAATAATTACAAAAATCATCAATAGCCCTTTCCCAAAATAAGGATTTAACACAGTAGCCAGATTCACAAGCTGAGCAACCTGATTAATCATAATTGTTACAAAAGAAACTAAAAACAAAATTACAACGGTTATAATCAAATTCTTATATGGGTTCTTATTACTAGATTCCATAATACCTCCACTAATATTTTTTTATGAGTCATTTATACAATAGAATTAATCGAATATAAATATTTTTTTTAATAAATTTTGCTAAGTAATACTCCTAATTTTGTCATATATTTATAAACAGTAACCCTGCAATGCACAATACAATTCCAATTGTCTGATTAACTGAAATGTTATCGTGATATACTAACAAGCCAACAACAATCAACACAACTGCCAATGCTATATTAGCAACTAAAGAGCCAATGCTGATGTTCCAACCAGCCCTATACATTTGAATAAAACCAACCTCAAGCCCAACAATTGAAATTCCAAGAACAAAACTTGTCCAATTCAGATTTTTCAAATCTCCAACTAGACTTTTGGTTTCACTTGTAAAAAAATACAAAATCACAGTTACAACTAAACTCACAAAATAAGTTACCATAAGTGCTGCAAATGGCTGTATATTTTGTGGTGTTGATTTTGAGCAAATATGGTAAGAAACATTGAATGCAACTACAAGCAAAATTGGCCAAAAATAATTCCACATTTTCTTTTTCTCCTCTAATTAAATAAGTCTGAACAATTGTTGGCAAAATTACTATTCTTATTACATAAATTTACTCAAATAAAATTTTGTACGTTTCAACAATTATTTTAAAATCAAGTTCATTTTTTAAAAATTAATCTTCTTCAATCCAAGTGATAATATACTCCCATTCTTTAGGTGAGTTTATGTTTGCTAGTTCTTCCCATTTTCCATTTAACCCCAATTCTTTTGCTGCTAATTCAAAATGGCAAGTTGCTATACCCAAGTCGTTTTTTTGCATGTCATAATTTCCAACTTTATAGCCTTTATTTCTGCAAAGATAAAAGTGAAACAAATTTTTATCCTTAATAATTCTCCATGGCTGCTTGTTTGAAGCTGAAGGTCCAAGTCTTACCATTTCTATAGGAACATCATACGCTCCTGCAATGTTTTTATTAAGTGGAGTTGAAACATTTCCATCAAAAAACAATTCATTCCACGGCTTTTTATTATTAGCTCCAATTACTGCTCTCATTGCTGTTTCAAGCAATCTAGGTTTTTCCTTTTTTATACCTACTGGAGAAACTATAGGTATAAATTCATTTTCATTCATACTTAAATATTGTTCAAAATCACTTTTTTTAAAGGTACCACCTAGCCAGCAGG
>JBGUET010000291.1:0-3573 GCA_041821225.1 Sedimentibacter sp. | reverse complement strand
AACGCGTACTCCCTTGACAATATTGAGAACACATCTTGAAGGTTTTGAGGATGGTATTATTGACATGACTCCTGAGGAAATAAAAACATGCGAAAATCAAATTGAAAATATCACACTGATTATTACTAATATGAGTGGCATGTTAGATGCTGACAAGGAAATTGACCAAGTAAAATATGAAGAATTTGAGTTGAATCAGCTTTTGAAGCAGGTTGTTGGAGGATTGAAAGTACAGTTTGATAAAAAGAATATTGAATTAAAACTTACAAGTGATAAAAAAATAGTTATGAATACGGATAAATATAAGCTAAGTCAGTCTATCTACAATATTCTCACAAATGCCTATAAATTTACTGAGAAAAACGGGAAGGTTACACTGTCTTACGGAATTATCAAGGAAGAGATAGTTATTAGTATTGAGGATACAGGTATTGGTATGAATAGTGAGGATAAAAAACACATTTTTGATGCCTACTATAAAGGAAGTAATTCTAGTAAATCAACAGGGGAAGGACTTGGACTTTATATTGTAAAGGAAAATTTAGATAAAATAAACGGCACAATTGACGTTGTTTCTGAACTTGGTGCAGGAAGCAAGTTTACAATTACAATTCCTATGTAAAAATAATAAAAAAAGATGTTGCTATCAACATCTTCTTTTACTTATAATTAAAAACCTCTAAACACGCTGCAATGCATGGATTAGAGGTTTCTGATTGTATTAATTTTTGCTATTTTTCTTCTTCATCAACAATAACTAACACAGGGCATGTTGAATCTGAAATTACTCTTTGTGTTACCGAACCTAAAAAGAAGCGTTTGATTTTTGAGAAACCACGGCGTCCCATAACGATTAAATCAAAATTTGCTTCACGTGCGAATTTCAAAATTTCTTCATAAGGCACACCAGTTAAGATTACCTTTTCAACTTTAATACCTTCGCAATCAATCATAGATGTGAAAGAATCTAACATTTTAGTTTGATTTTCAATTAAAAATGCTGAAATTTGTGCATGATTAATTGGTACACTCACAACTCCATCACCCACAAAAGAGTATTTTCCACGCACATCTGCTATGCTTAAAAACACAACTTCACTTCCGTATTTTTTAGCAATTTCAATTGATTTAATTGCCGCTCTTTCCGATGCTGGTGAACCGTCTATAGGAACAAGTATTTTTTTCATGTATTCCTCCTTATTTAAAAAGCATATTCATTTTATTTAATAGTATTAAATAATTATTGTAATATATTATATATATACCACAAAAAAAACAATTTAAGCATTTTTTTAGATAGATTTATGGTTTGTTTAAAAATCAGATTGACATACAAATGTATTGTGAATATAATATATAAATATTGCAAGGTTGCATTTAGCACGTTTATCTCTAATGGATTATTCTACGTAAATTGCGTTACTAAAATCCGTTCTAAACAAAATGTTTAGAATTTTTTTATGCCATAAATTAAATGTTGTTTTAAGTAGTATTAAGGATTTATAAGAGAATAGTTGAATTGTGAAGTTTAACATAAATTATAAATCATAATTATTGAAAGGACTAGAAATAAAATGGAATTAGAATCAAAGAATAATTATCTTTTTACCAATAAAAATTTAATGGCGTTGGTATTTCCACTGATGGTGGAACAACTTTTAGCTGTAGCAGTAGGATTGGCAGACTCTATAATGGTTGCAAGCGCAGGAGAAAGCGCTGTATCAGCTGTTTCCCTTGTGGACGCTATAAGTCTACTGCTTATAAATATTTTTGCTGCACTGGCTAC
The DNA here is from genome assembly GCA_041821225.1 of Sedimentibacter sp. Taxonomy (GTDB): domain Bacteria; phylum Bacillota; class Clostridia; order Tissierellales; family Sedimentibacteraceae; genus Sedimentibacter. The sequence goes on along the minus strand of JBGUET010000291.1, from coordinate 1,787 downwards.
AGGTGGCGCTGTAGTGGCTGGTCAGTATCTTGGACAAAATCGCAGTGACGAAGCATGTAAAGCTGGAGAACAATTGGTTGTTTATGTGACATTCATTTCGGTTGTAATCATGGCTATAATGTATATAAGCAGGGGTTTTATTTTAAATGTAGTATTTGGAGGTATTGGACCAGACGTAGCTGCCCAGGCTAATATGTATATGCTTATAGTTTTTGCAAGCATTCCATCTATAGCTATTTATAACAGCGGTGCCGCATTATTCAGAGCAACGGGAAATTCTAAAATTACCATGTTTATCTCAATTATTATGAATGCCATAAATGTCATTGGAAATGCTATATTAATATACGGATTTCACATGGGTGTTGTAGGTGCTGCCATTCCTACCCTTATTTCAAGAACGATTGCTGCAATAATTATTATAGCTCTTTTGAGAAATGAAAGTCTTCTCATTCATATTAGCAGACCATTTCACTACAAGTATGACAAGAAAATGGTGCATAATATTCTACATTTAGGTATTCCAAACGGTGTTGAAAACAGTATGTTTCAGATGGGAAAGATTTTGTTGTTAAGTGTTGTTGCAGGATTTGGAACTGCGTCAATAACAGCCAATGCAGTGGGAAACATAATTGCATCCTTTGAGATTCTTCCAGGTGCGTCAATTGGCCTAGGATTAATAACTGTGGTGAGCCAATGCGTAGGTGCAGGTGATTATGAACAGGCCAGATATTATACTAAAAAGCTTCTTAAATTCACATATATTTCATTAATATTTTTAAATGCACTCATCATTATTGCTACACCGTCTATACTAGAGATCTATCATTTATCAGCTGTAACTGCAGCAATGGCAAAACAGGTCATTATATTTCACAGCATAAATGCATGCATAATTTGGCCTTTATCATTTACATTGCCAAATACATTGAGGGCTTCAAATGATGTGCGTTTCACCATGGTAGTTGGCGTATGCTCAATGTGGATTTTTAGAATAGGTTTTGGTATTTTGCTTGCTAAATATATGAACTTTGGAATGTTTGGGGTATGGGTGGCTATGATTATTGATTGGATAGTCAGAAGTATTTTCTTTACAAATCGTTACAGAGGACATAAGTGGGAAACTATAAAATAAATAGCACCCGATCTTAATATTTCTATTATATCGGATGCTATTCGTACTGGTGTTCGTTTTCGTTTTCTATAATGGTGTAATCACCACTTTCATGTAGATTTACTCAACACTTATTTCATAAAATTTACTTAATTTAACAAATGCTATATTTTCACTTTGGTATATCTTTTTTACCTTACATTCTGAGTCTCAACAAATTCTTCTGAGATTCAACTTATAAGCACTGTCCAAGTGCTTTAATTTTTTTCTTTATTACTATTCAATTATTGAAGTGATTTAATAATTATTGTTAAAGTAATTTTATTGAAATCTATGTTGTATTATATATATACCACAGAACAAACTTCTTAAACATTTTTATTTAAAAAGTTTTAATATTGGTTTTATATGTTTAATTTATTAGAAGCGTGGTATAATCAATTTAAATATTTATATTGAATTTTATTTAATTAATAGTAAAATATAGGTGTGCAAATAGAAAAATTGTGTTAATATATGAGTGAGTCTTAATGAGTAAAATAGTTTGATTTGGTTGTTAGAAATTGTAATTAATTTTTTTTATAGCTTTTATTAAATTTAAGGAGAGAAAAAATGGGAGAAAAAAACATTAAAAAAGAAGAAAAGAAAAAAAAGAAAAAAAATGCCCTGCGAA
>JBGUET010000290.1:0-3620 GCA_041821225.1 Sedimentibacter sp. | reverse complement strand
ATACAGGTCTAGCAACTCCTATGGCGTAAGCAAGCTCTACTTCACACTTGTCGGCCATACCTGCTGCAACTATATTCTTTGCAATATATCTTGCTGCATATGCTGCTGAACGGTCAACTTTTGTTGGATCTTTTCCTGAAAATGCCCCACCACCATGTCTTGAATAGCCACCGTAAGTGTCAACAATAATTTTTCTTCCTGTAAGTCCAGAATCTCCCTGAGGTCCACCTATTACAAATCTTCCTGTTGGGTTAATAAAATACTTAGTGTTCTCATCAAGCAACTCTGCTGGAACAGTAGTGTTTATAACAAATTCTTTAATATCTTTTTCTATTGTTTCTCTTGTTGCCTCTGGATTGTGCTGAGTTGAAATAACAATGGTGTCAACTCTTACAGGTTTATTGTCATGATATTCAATTGTAACCTGAGTTTTTCCGTCTGGTCTTAAATAATCAATAGTATTATTTTTTCTGACTTCTGCCAATTTAAGTGCAAGCTTATGCGCCAATGATATTGGCATTGGCATTAATTCAGGTGTTTCATTGCATGCAAATCCAAACATCATTCCTTGGTCGCCTGCGCCAATAATATCATTTGTATCCAAGTGATCTTTTTTGTATTCGTCCGCTTCATTTACTCCCATTGCTATGTCTTGTGACTGTTCTTCAATTGAAGTAAATACAGCACATGTCTTGTGATCAAATCCAAATTCCGGATTGGTATAGCCTATGTTTTCAATAGTTTTTCTAACTATTTTAGGAATGTCAATATAGCAACTTGTGCTTATTTCTCCAGCCACAAGTACGAAACCTGTTTTAGTAATTGTTTCACAGGCAACTCTTCCATTTGGGTCTTGTTCCATTATTGCATCTAAGATGCCATCTGATATCTGGTCACACATTTTGTCTGGATGACCTTCAGTAACAGATTCAGATGTAAATAACCATTTTTTCATCTTTTTTTCCTTTCTTAATTAATTCTTCACAAAAAATAAAAAACTCTTCAATTGAAGAGGTCGATTTCGATAAATATCGATATAACCTCATCTTTCGGAAATCCGCGGGAATTAGCACCTTGAATATTCAGGCTGCTGGGTTTCATAGGGCCTCGTCCCTCCACCACTCTTGATAAGGAGTATTAATTTACTATATCATAACACACACTGTTTTTTATGTCAATATATTACACAGGAATTTCCCAATAAAAATTATAATTGATTGCAAAATTAAATTCCATTCATAGTTCTAAGTATATGAACGGAATTTAATAGTTAAAATACTTTAATCTACTAATTTCTCTTGAAATTAATGGCATACTCCGCTGCAAGTTTAATTGCTTCAACCAAACTTACTTCTCCAGCCAATCCTGTTCCTGCTATATCAAATGCTGTGCCATGGTCAACAGATGTTCTTAAGAAAGGCAGGTTGTTTGTTATAGATATGGTCCTTTCAAAATCTACCATCTTTGTTGCAATATGCCCCTGATCATGATATAACGACAAAACCGCATCATATTTACCATTTAAGCCAGCATGAAACACTGAATCTGCTGGTATAGGTCCCACAACATTAATACCAAGTTTATAGGCCCTCTCTATTGCTGGTACCATTTCATCAACCTCTTCCCGGCCAAACAATCCATGCTCTCCACTGTGAGGATTTAATCCTGCCACTGCAATTTTGGGATTTGTTACCCCCAATACCTCAAGTGCATCCTTGCATCTCAATATAAATTCATAAACATTTTCTTCAGTAACTGACTCGCACGCTCGCTTTAAGGATATATGCCTAGTTAAAAAAAATACTCTTAGATTCTTAACTTGAAACATAGTTAAAGGATTTTTACTTTTTGTTAAATCCTCAAGAATCTCTGTATGCCCAATATAAGGAATATTAGCTGCTTTTAGCGACTCTTTATTTATTGGAGTTGTAGCAATAGCATCTACTTTTCTGTCAAGAGCCAACTGGGTTGCAGCTTTTACAAATTCGAATGCTGCCTTTCCGCTCATTGATTGAACCTTTCCTATTTCAAGAGCATTTATATCCACATTTTTTAAGTCAATTAAATCAATAGTTCCAAATGTATACTTGCCTTCTTTGGGCTCTTTAATGGAGTTTATTTCAATTTCAATGCTACAAAATTTCATTGCTTGCAAAATTGTATTTAAGTCTCCAATAATAACAGGCTTGCATATTTTGTACACTTCCTCTATATTCATAGCTTTTACAACAATTTCTGGCCCTATTCCTGAAGGGTCTCCCATTGGTATTCCAATTATTGGTCTATTCATATGCATCTCCTACTATTTTTTAATATATTCATTTGATAGCTTTGTGAGCAAGTAATTTATACACTTAATAATTGCTCTTTCGTCACCTATTAAGCCGCCCTTTGTTATTATAGGCATATTGTGGTATTTCCCTTGTATTATCCTACCGTACACAGCTAAGGGAAGCACTTCATCTTTTACCTCAATTCCTGCAGCTCCTAAGGCATTACATACAGCAACCGTTACATCTCCGCCAGAAGTATATAATCCTCCAATTAAAAATTGTGATTTTTCTAATACCTTTATAGTAATTTCTGCAAGTCCATTTGAGATTTTTTGAGAAACTTCATCCTCAGATATTTTCAATTCTTTAGCTGCTTTACCTAAATCCAATATCTTGCCTTCACTTAAAGTAGTTACTCCTATTACTGTAAATTCAAATAAATGGCCTGAAATTTCATTTACTGCCTTATCTACTTCATCTTTTTTTGTTGTATCATACAAAAACTTTGAAGCATCTACTTCTACAATAAAAGCTGAATACTCAAGCTTAAATTCATCTAACTGTTTTTTTGTAAGCTTAGATATGCTACCAATTGTAAGCATAACCTTTTGACCTGGCCCAGCCTTTGGAACTTCAAGATATTCCTCCGCAAGAGCTGCTGTAAATGGTCCAGGATCAACAGCCACAACATTTAATCCAGTGTTTTTCACAGCTTTTGCAATTTTTGCAATATCTTCATTGGTTGCAGCATCAATTATAATTACTCTACTTCCATTCTCAATTTCGCTAGATAGAGCATTTTGTATTGTATCAACACCTTCTAAAACCTTATAAAGTTCTACAAATCCTATTTTTTCATCCATTTGCTCTTCTAGCAAGACTTTAACCCTTGATGTTAAAATAGGTGTCTTGGGATCTTTTGAAATATCAGTTTTTTCTAGTGGGACTTGATTAAACATAAGGTAACCACCTACACATATTCTGCCAGATGCAGGGAAAGAAGGAACTACAACAGCATAGGAGTCAACAATAACAGTATCTAAAACCGCAGAGATTTCAGCTCCCATATTGCCCCTTAAGGTGCTGTCAATCCTTTTGCTAAAAAGTATAACATCTTCACCATTAAAAAACTCAACTATTTTTTTGACCCTATCATATGCTTTTTCTCTTGTAATTGCCCTACTATCAGTATTTATTGAAACTACATTTAAATCAGCACTTTCCTTGCTGTTATACTTATCTAGATTTAGAAATGTTGCTGCTTTAAATCCCTGTCTTGCTAAAAGCACACCAGTTGCGTTTGCCCCTGTTAAATCATCTGCTATTATAATTACTTTAGACATTATT
>JBGUET010000289.1:0-3638 GCA_041821225.1 Sedimentibacter sp. | reverse complement strand
CCTGTTAAGTTGTTGAAAACTATAAATAGTGTTGAATTTTACGTCATTTTAAAATATCTGTCTGTTGATAGTTTGATTTTTTGTTACCAGCAACAAAATTAAATATTTTTTTTATAAACAACAACAAACAATTTATCAACAATTATTACTAATTATTAAGCATAGAAATTAAATCTTCAACATTCTTTTTTATCTCTTGACTTTTTTCCATGTCGTCTACAATTTTATTGCAGGCATGAAGAACTGTTGAATGATCTCTTCCACCAAATTCTTCTCCTAATTTAGGAAGTGAATAATCAGTGAGTTTTCTTGCAATATACATGGCTATCTGCCTTGGAAATGCAATATTTTTAGTTTTCTTTTTTGAGACGAGGTCTTCAATAGAAAGATTGTAATAGTTTGCAACCACTTCCTTAATATCTGTAATAGTAATTTTCTTATTATTAGAAATTAAGTGTTTTAAAGCTTCCTGTGCTAGTTCAAGAGAAACTTCTTTTTTGTTAGTAAGAGAAGCATAGGCATATATACGAATAAGTGCACCCTCAAGTTTTCTTATGTTTGATTGTATGTGCTGGGCTATATATGTTATTACCTCATCAGGAACATTATAATTTTCAGATTCTGCTTTTTTTCTTAAAATTGCAATTCTTGTTTCATAATCAGGTGCTTGTATATCAGCTATAAGTCCCCATTCAAAACGAGACCTAAGCCTATCTTCTAATGTAGGTATTCCACTTGGGGGATTATCGCTTGAAACAATAATCTGCTTATTTGCTTCATGAAGAGCGTTGAAAGTGTGAAAAAATTCTTCTTGAGTACTTTCTTTTCCCGCTATAAACTGGATATCATCAACTAAGAGGACGTCCGCTTTTCTATAAGTATTTCTAAATTCTTCATTTTTTCCATCTTTAATAGAATTAATTAAGTCATTTGTAAATTTCTCAGAAGTAACATATAGTACATAGGCATCAGGATTATTTTCAAGAATGTAATGACCTATTGCATGCATTAAATGTGTTTTACCAAGACCAACGCCTCCATACAAAAATAAAGGGTTGTAAGCAGTTGAAGGTGCTTCAGCAACTGCTAATGAAGCTGCATGTGCAAATCTGTTGCTGTTTCCTATAATAAAGTTGTCAAATCTATACTTAGGATTTAATTTTTTATCAGTATTAATTGCGTCAGTTTCTTCTGATGAACCGTTAGAATAATTTCTTTTTGAATCGTCCTTGTCTAAAGTTTCATTTGGAACTGTAAAAATTAATTCGGTTTCTTTTTTTAATACATAGGTAAATGCATTTTTTAGAAAATTGTAATGTCTTTTCTTTAGTGTGTTTTTTAAAAATTCATCGGCTGTTTCTAAATAGATGGTGTTATTTTTATAAGCAACTATTTTAAGGGGTTTAAACCAAGTATTAAAACTTACTTGATTTGTATCCTCTTTTACAATTTCTAGGACTTCGTTCCATAGTTCTTCAAAGTTCATATATTCCTCCAGTTGTTGATAAAAAAAATTAACATTTTGTTGATAAAAGTTAAAAATATATATTAAAATTCATTATATACACAGTTGTTCATAAAAAATGTCAACAATTAAACAAATTGAATAATCAATATTTTTAAGTGAATGATAAAAAGTTATCCATAAATAAATCCCAATAAAAAAGTTATCCACAGATACATACTATAGTATCATTTTTTATCCACAATTTCAATTTAATTTTTTTATTTTAAAAAATAATTGCAATATTTATTAAAATGTAGTATATTACAATAGCTATAATATTTTTATACATTGACATAGGTATTTAAAAATATTATAATCTATAAACATGAAAAATTTAGATATTTATATAGATATCTGTTGTACAAGGAGGTGTTTCTAATGAAAAGAACGTATCAACCAAAAAGAAGACAAAGAAGCAGCGAACATGGATTTATTAAAAGAATGAGCACAAAATCCGGAATAAATATTTTGAAGAGAAGAAGGGCAAAAGGAAGAAAAAAATTGTCAGCATAAGGCCGCGTATGTGGCCTTTTATTCCATTTTGGGATGTAAGGAAATAAAATGATAATTATAAAAAATAACAAAGAATACAAAGATGTTTATAATTTAAAAGATTCAATTTCTGATTATAATCTTGTTTTATTTTTAAAAAAAAACAAGTTAGGCTATAATAGATTTGGATTTACTGCTGCAAAAAAAATTAAAAAAGCAGTTACAAGGAATATTATAAGAAGAAGACTTAAGGAAATTGTTAGAATAAATGAAATTAATTTGAAAGATGGCTATGATATTATTTTGATGGCTAGAGTTAATGCTCAAGAATCAGATTACAAAGGTCTGGAAAAATCATTTACTAAATTAATGAAAAGAAAAAAATTAAATAAGGGTGATTAAGATTAGTAAAGCATTAATTTTTATTATAAGAATATATCAAAAAATTTCTTCAAGTACTGGAGTAAGACACTGTAGGTTTTACCCAACATGTTCACAATATTTTGTTGAAGCATTACAAAAATATGGTTTTTTAAAGGGTTCATACTTAGGTATAAGAAGAATACTAAGATGTCATCCATTCCATCCGGGTGGGTATGATCCTTTGAAATAATATGGAGGATAAACAATGAATTTAGATTTTATAGCAAAACCAATGGGTATGCTTGTTAAGTTAATATATGATATCGTATCTGTTGTAGATAGTAAATATCTTTCTGCTTATGCTATATCAATTATTTTATCAACAATAATTTTCAAATTAATAGTACTGCCATTAACAATAAAACAGACAAAGTCCATGAAAAAAATGCAGGAATTAAATCCTCAAATTAAGGACCTTCAAGAAAAATTTGGGAAAGACCCACAAACATTGCAAAGAAAGCAAATGGAATTGTACAAAGAAGCTAATTATAGTCCATTCGCTGGTTGTTTGCCTATGCTAATTCAATTTCCAATTCTTATTGCATTCTTCTATGTTATTAGAACACCAGAAGTTTATGTGTTTGGAAGTGAAGAAGCATATAATTTGATAAATAAATCATTTTTATGGATTTCTGATTTAAGATTTACAGAAAATTTTCTTTTTGATACTGGTATAGTAAATGGAATATCTATGGGGGGAATGACCCTTCCATTTTTGGGATCAGCTATTCCTATACTTGCTGGCTTATCTGGAATTACAACTTATTTGACAACGAAAATGACAACAGCTGGACAGCCAGCGGGAAATGAACAGGCAATGGCAACTCAAAAGTCCATGAACATGATGATGCCAGTTATGATATTTATTATGTCAATTCAGTTTCCAGCAGGGCTTGGTTTATACTGGGTAATCTCCAATGTTTTTCAATTAATACAACAATATGTTGTTATGAATTCGTCCAAAAATCCGAAGGAGGAATTAAAATAGATGAAAAATGTAACTATTGAAAGACCTACTGTTGATGAAGCAATAATTGCGGCATTAGGCGAACTTAAAGCAGAAAAAAACGAAGTGGAAATTGAAATTATCAATGAACCATCAAAAGGTTTTTTTGGTTTAATAGGAAGCAAAGATGCGAAAGTGAAAGTTATAATTACAAATGGTCCGGAAGAAAGAGCAAGTAAATTCTTTGATGTATTGCTTAAAAAAATGGAT
>JBGUET010000288.1:0-3645 GCA_041821225.1 Sedimentibacter sp. | reverse complement strand
GTATCATTTGTAACCCTACTTAATATATCTCCAACAGTATTTTCATCAAAATATTTTAATGGAAGATTGTTTATTTTTTCTGATACATCGTCTCTTAGTTTTCTGACTACATTTTGGGAAATGCTTGCCATCATATATTCTTGAAAATAAGTAAAAATAGCGCTTAGAATATACATTACAACTAAGTAACCTAGTATGGTTTTTATTAAATTAAAGTCAATTGAACCGATTTTTACACCGGCCACAATAGCATCCGTAGCCGTTCCTAGAATCTTTGGACTTATAATGTTGAAAATGACACCAATTATCGAAAACAAAAAAACAATGATCATTCTAATTTTAAAAGGTCCGAACTGAGTTAAAAGTCTTTGCCCGCTTTTTTTAAAATTCTTTGCTTTTTCTACTGGACCAGAACCCATTGGACCGTGACCGGGACCAGGACCTCTTCTTGCATTTTTTTCGCTCATATAAGATCCTCCTCTCTCAATTGGGACGATGCCATTTGAAGGTATATTTCATTGCTTTTTAAAAGCTCTTTATGTGTTCCTATTCCTGAAATTTTTCCTTCATCAAGAACTATGATTCTGTCTGCGTTAATAATTGAACTTATTTTTTGAGCAACAATAATTACAGTTGCATTTTTAATTTCAGGTATTAATGCATTTCTTAACTTAGCATCTGTCTTGGCATCAAGAGCTGAAAAACTATCGTCGAAAATATATATTTCTGGTTTTCTCACTAAAGCTCGGGCTATAGACAGCCTTTGCTTTTGACCTCCAGAAATATTCTTGCCTCCCTGAGAGATATATGTTTCCAATCCGTCATTCATTTCTGAAATAAATTCTGTAGCCTGAGCTATGTCAACTGCATGACTTATTTCTTCATCAGTGGCATCTTCTTTGCCGTACCTGATGTTTTCCTTTATAGTTCCTGTAAACAGCACTGCTTTTTGAGGTATTAAACCTATTTTATTTCTTAGATAATTTTGGGGCATGTTTGCAATGTTGATATTGTCTATAAATATTTCTCCATGGGTCACATCATAAAATCTTGGTATGAGATTTATTAATGTTGATTTACCTGAACCAGTTCCACCTATAATTGCCGTCACTTCACCTTTTAATACTTTGAAATTAATATTGTGAAGAACTGGTTCATTTGCTCCACCATATGAAAAAGATACATTTTTGAATTCTATTTCTCCAAAATTATCATCATTTACATACTCTAGCTTTTCTGAATCTTTAATTGACACTTCAGTATCAAGTACTTCATTGATTCTTCTTGCAGATGCTGCAGCCCTTGGTATCATAACAAAAAGCATTGACATAAGAATAAATGCAAATAAAATTAATGAAGCATATTGTATGTAAGCCATTAAAGAGCCTACTTGCATTTCACCTAGACTTATGCGCTGAGCACCAAACCATACAATAGAAATTGTAGTTAAGTTTAAAACAATCATTATTCCTGGCATGAGCAGAGACATGGCTTTACCTGCTTTAATTGCAGTATCTGTCAAGTCATCATTTGAAGCTTTAAACCTCTTCTTTTCATAAATTATTCTGTCAAAGGCTTTTATTACTCTAATACCTGTTAAATTCTCCCGCATTATCAAATTTAGATTGTCAAGCTTTCCTTGCATGGAAGAAAATAATTTACCCGCGGTTTTCATTACAATGAAAATTATTAAAATAATTGCTGGTAAAGCTAGTATTAAAACTAAGGATAATTCAGCATCTGTTATAACCGCCATAATTATTCCACCTACTGCCATAATAGGTGCCATTACCATCATTCTAAGAATGATTAGTACTACCATTTGTATTTGGTTAACATCATTTGTAGTTCTAGTTATAAGTGAAGCCGTTCCAAATTTATTGAATTCATCTAATGAATAGTTTTCAACCCTTGTAAAAATCTCGCTTCTTAAATTCTCGGAAAATTTAGAAGATACATAGGCTGATAAATAATTAGACAATATGCTAAATAAAACTATCCCTAAAGTGAATGCAAGCATTTTACCACCAGTATTAATTACGTAGCCAGTATTGCCTTTTATAATTCCGTTATCAACAATGTCTGCCATTAATGAAGGAATGAATAGTTCGCACATAGACTGTAGCAAAACTAATATGAGCACAATCGCAACCACTGGTGATAGTGGCTTTAATTTTTTTAGCAATTTTAACATTAAAACACCTCTTTCTTTAATATAGGATCTATTAAAATTACACAACCTTTATATTATACAGTAGTATACCTTAATTTAAGCTTAATATATATAGAGAAAAGTAAGAAAAGCTCCCACGGGAGCTTTATACAACATTAATTGGATTCTTTTCAAGATAACTTTTTATATTATTTATGGTGAAATTCATAAGCCTTTCTCTTGATTCAATTGGAGCCCATGCAATATGTGGTGTAATAATCATGTTCTTTGCAGACAGCAACGGGTTGTCATTTTTTATGGGTTCAGTTGAAACAACGTCACAGGCAGCTGCAGCAACTTTTCCACTATTTAATGCATCTCTTAAATCTTCTTCAACTATTAAAGGCCCTCTTGAGTCATTAATAATAATAACACCGTCTTTCATATGGGAAATTGTTTGTTTGTTTATTATTCCCTGTGTTGATGGTGTTAAAGGGCAGTGTAGAACAATTACATCAGAATCCTTTATTAAAGTATCTTGATCAACATATTTGCACGTTGCACTTTCTAGTGATGGATTAACATGGGCAGCACTTGCCAAAATTTTCATTCCTAATGCCTGTGCAATCTGTCCCGTCTTCTGTCCGATTCTACCATATCCTATAATTCCCATGGTTTTTCCATCCAATTCCATTAGAGGGTAATTCCAATAACTCCAGTCTTTACTATTAGCCCATTCTCCTTTAAACACTGACCTTGAATGCTCTCCAATGTGGTGACATATTTCTAGAAGCAATGCAATAGTATATTGTCCAACAGCAGCTGTCCCATATGTTGGAATATTTGTTACTATAATATTTCTTTCTTTAGCAGCAATTGTATCCACAATGTTATAACCAGTTGCCAATACGCCAATGTACTTTAAATGGTGGCATTTTTCTATAGTTTGTTTTGAAACTGGAGTTTTATTAGTTAAAACGATTTCTGCATCTTTTATTCGTTCAACAACTAATTCAGTTGGAGTTCTGTCATATATAACTACATCTCCAAGTTCTTTTAATCTATCCCAAGATAAATCTCCTGGATTTAAGGTGTATCCATCTAAAACAACTATTTTCATATTTTTCTCCATTTGTTATAGTATTTATATTAGAAATTGTATCAAATATTTATTTAATTAGCAAACAAAATACTAATTTCCAAATTGCTTGAAATGTATTATAATTACATATGTCGCATAAGTTGAAAGGTAGAAAGCCGAGTTTAAGGATTTTATTTTAATTTGAATTGTAATTTTAGGTAGTAATGATATAATATAATTAGAAAGGTTGGTATAATTATGAACGAATATTATGAAAAAGCATTAATTATGAATGATGAAATTGTTAAGAATCGAAGAATATTTCATGGCTTTGCAGAAACAGGCTTTGATTTACCCAAGACAGTATTATATGTGCAGGAAAAATTAAAAGAGTATGGTCTTAGTCCAAAAC
>JBGUET010000287.1:0-3647 GCA_041821225.1 Sedimentibacter sp. | reverse complement strand
GTGGAAAAGAACTGATGGATAAATTCAAGGAACACGCAAAAGCTATGAACATTAAGATAGAAGATGGAAAAGTAGTAAATATTCTTCCTCTAGGTGAAAGTTTCATGGTAAATATAAATGGTGATATAGCAGAAGCAAAAAAAGTAATACTTGCAATGGGTATATCAAATATAAAAGAACTACCTGGAGAAGCAAGGCTGCTTGGTAGCGGAGTAAGCTACTGTGCTACATGCGATGGTATGCTTTATCGCAATAAAAATGCAATTGTGTGGGATCAGTCTAACGATGCTTTAGAAGAAGCAAATTTTTTACAAAGCATTGGTGTAAATGTAACATTTGTTTCCAAGAAACCTCATCCTGAAGATTTAAACAGTGGAATCAAATATATATATGGAACAATAAGCGAAGTAATTGGAGATACAGTAGTAGAATCTGTTAAAATAGGCGAAGAAACAGTTACCACAAATGCAGTTTTTATGCTTCGTGAAGCCGTTGCTTTAACTGCTTTGATTGATGGATTGAAAACTGAAGGAAATTTTATAGCTGTTGATCGAAACATGGAAACAAATATTGAAGGCGTTTACGCAGCTGGAGATATAACAGGTAAGCCACTGCAACTTTCAAAGGCAGTTAGCGAAGGTTTAATTGCTGCACAACATGCAGCATTACAAATAGATAAAATTTAAGGAGAATTAAAATGACAGAAAAATTAAATTATGTAAAAAGCACAAAAGAATTTGATGATTTATTAGCAAAGGAAAAATTTGTACTTGTAGACTTTTGGGCAACATGGTGTGCACCATGCAGAATGATTGCACCAGTAATTGAAAAATTAGCTGATCAATATGAAGGAAAAATAGCTGTTGCAAAAGTAGATGTTGATGAAAATCAGGAACTTTCTATACGCTATGGAATACAAAGCATTCCTACAGTAGTATTGTTCAAAGATGGTAAAATTGAAGCTAAAGAAATAGGTGTTAAACCACTTAATTCTTTTACAAAAATGCTTGACAGCCACACAGCATAACAATAGATTAAAGAGGAGCGACTAATGTCGCTCCTCTTTAATCTAAATAATTAATTTTCCCACTCATATTTAAGAAGTCCATACAAAATCAAATCATATCTTTTTTCATCTCTTAAAACAAATTGTCTGTAAGTACCTTCCTTCTTAAATCCATGTTTTTCGTATAATGAAATTGCACTTTCATTGAATTCTAACACATTAAGCTGAATCCTATAAAAGTTTCTATCATTGAAGCCATAATCCAGCAAAATATTCATGGCCTCGCTACCATAACCCTTGCCTCTAAAATTTTTGCTGCCAATTCCAATAAATAAAGTAGCAACTTTATTTTCTTTGATTATATCATCATATCCTGCTACTCCAATTATTTGACCGTCCTCTACAAGCTTGATTGCAAAAACATCAGATTCTTCATTGCCTTCATAATAGTCAAATGTTTTGTCCACTTGTTCTTTTGTCTGTGGAATAGGAGGATAATAATCATAAAATTTTAAAAATTCACTGTTAGAAAACCATTTGTAAATATACTCCATATCTTGTTTTTCTATTTTGGATAAGTATAAATTTTTTCCCTTTAACATATTCCCTCCTACTTCATATTAAGCAAAAATAATTATTGTAATTATAGTTAAAAGACCTGTGACTCCAATTGCAAGCCCACTTGCTGCACCAATTTCGTCGTTCATTTCAATAGCCTTAGTAGTTCCAAGTGCATGGGCTGCTGCTCCAATACCTATTCCCCTTGCAATATTATTTTTAATTTTTCCATACTTAATTACCATTGGAGCTGCCGCTGCCCCTACTAATCCTGTAATGACAACTGCTACTATGGTTATAGCTTCATTCCCTCCTAATAGCTTGGTTGATTCAACTGCCATTGGTGTTGTTATGGATTTAGATAAAAGGGAAAGCATGATAGTATTATCTAACCCAAATAGTTTGCATAAAGATATTACGGTAACAAAAGATGTTACTATACTTGCCATCACTCCTCCAATAATAGGCATGAAATTTTTCATAAGTTCTTTTCTGTTTTTATATAGTGGAATGGCAAGAACTACAACAATAGGACCCAACGCTCCAGATAATATATTTCCACCTTTATAATACATAGAATATGGTATTTTAAAAATACTTAGAAAAATTATTATAAAAATTCCTGACAACATTATTGGATTTAATAGTGTTGATTTTAATTTTTTGTTAAGTTTAGTGCTAATTACAAAAGCCAATATTGTCAATGCAATAAAAAATAAAGAAATAAATATATTCTTAATCATTTGTCTGTTTCCTTTCCTGGTATGAAATTAATAAATCTGTCACTTTGCCTGAAACATACAATACACATATACCTGAAACAACCAGTATAATGAGAATTTGCACAATACTATTTTGAATAAGCTTGTATGATTCCATAAGCCCAACTATAAATGGAACAAAGAAAAAACCCATATACTTAATCATGAAATTCCCTGTTTCTTCTATCACGGATAGCTTCAATAAATTTGTATTTAACAGCAATAGTAAAATAACCATTCCTATAATATTCCCTGGAATTATAATAAAATTTGAAATAGCACTGCTTATAAATTTCCCAATAATGTAAATAATATATATTATTGCAATTTGAATCATTATCTTAAAAATATTTTTTAACATCTTATTCCTCCTAATCTTTTTACATTATAACTTAAGTTGCGAACAATTCCAAATAGTTTTTAGTAATTCCCATTAGTTAATTTGTTAACTAAATTAATGCATATTTTAATGTATTATGATAAACTGATATAAAGAAAAAATTCAAAGAGAGAGGTTATTATGCCAGTATTAAAATTAAAATCCATAGACCCAAAAAAAGCCCTAACAATAAGTGAAAATCTAATAGATGAACTTCAGGAAATCATTCAGTGTCCAAGAGATTATTTCAATATTGAGATACCTCAATCTTCCTTTATAATGGACGGAAGTTTCGTTGAAGGTCCTCCAATGGTTGACATTATATGGTTTGACAGAGGGCAAGCAGTTCAAGATAAAGTAGCAAAGGTAATTACCAAGTATGTAAATTCCATAGGTTATTTAAGTGTGGACGTAATATTTCATGTTCTTGAAAAAAGCAGATACTATGAAAATGGAGAACACTTTTAAAAATAAGTAAACCTTAAAATTAATATATATAACAAGTATGATTATTTGCAAAAAACAACACTCTAACGAGTGTTGTTTTACATATTCCAGACTTCCTATCAATTTTCTTCCTTCTTTTGTAACAATAAATGCCCCAGTGTAATTATTTTACTTCAGACCACTTAGTGTATTCACCAGTATATATTTTTGTAACATTTTCTGAGGAAATGTTTGATGTTGGATTTTCGTTATTTAATATTACTGCTATACCATCAATTGCTAGTATATGCTCATTAAGTTCTGCTTTTTCTTCATCTTTTAATTCTCTTGAACTCATTCCTAATTCATAAGAACCATCAATAGCTGCTTTAATTCCTTGTGATGAGCCATTTGACTGCATTTCAAATGTTACATTTGGATTAAGTTCTTTATATACTTCTTGTAATTTCTCCATTAATGGTGTTACTGATGTAGAACCGGCTACTTTAATTGTTCC
>JBGUET010000286.1:0-3671 GCA_041821225.1 Sedimentibacter sp. | reverse complement strand
GTGCAACTCCACTTATGCTGTTATGGGTCATAGCTCCACCTAATTTTTCAGCAGATACTTTTTCCCCTGTTACTGTTTCTATTACATTTGGTCCGGTAATAAACATTTTACTTATATTTCGAACCATGAATATAAAGTCGGTAATTGCAGGAGAATATACTGCTCCTCCAGCACATGGTCCCATAATAACAGAAATTTGAGGTATAACGCCTGAGGCAATTGTATTATTAAAAAATATTTTTCCGAAACCAGACAAGGCATCAACACCTTCTTGAATTCTTGCTCCGCCAGAATCATTTATACCTATTATGGGAGCACCAACTTTAAGTGCCATCTCTTGAGCTTTAACAATCTTAGCAGCATGCATTTCTCCTAAGGAGCCTCCAATTACAGTGAAATCTTCAGCATATATGCATACTAATCGACCGTTTATAGTGCCATAACCAGACACAACTCCTTCTCCAGGAATTATTTTTTTCTCCATTCCAAAATTCACACATCTATGTTCAACATAGGCATCAATTTCTGCAAAACTTCCTTCATCTAACAACTTCAAAATTCTTTCGCGAGCTGTAAGTTTACCACTTTCATGCTGCTTATCTATTGCCTTTTGCCCACCGCCCAGTTGAACTTTTTTATTCTTTTCCCTGAGCTCTATTAGTTTGTTGTTTGGCAATTTGCATACCTCCTAAAATTCCTCTTATTTATAAGAATACTGTATATTAGCAATAATAAATTTGTTGGACAAAGTCAACAATTATCTGCCTCCACAAGGTACAATTTGCTGAAAATATACTTACTCTATTATTGAATTTATTTTGACGTTCAAAGTATATTATATAAATAATAATTTGTCAATATTTTTATTCTTTTAATGTCATTAAGGAATAATTTTTAATGAATATCACTTTTCGATAAATTGCATATATTAAATAGTAGCTTCAATGAAAATAAATGAAAGGTGTGATTCTATGGATTATAATGAAATTAACCAATATTACAAAACCAAGACATACAAGTTATACAACACTTTAAAGATTTTAGAATCAAATGAAGTACCTGAACAACCAAAACAAACAGAAAAAATCGAAAATAAATATGAAGATATTATTGATGAAACCGGTTACATAAATGTTGGAGTATATACAGCATTAGGAGCACTTCCCGTAAAAGATGCAGTTGTAACTATTTATTATTTAGATGGTGAAGATGAAATTGTTCTTTATCTTGTTGCTACTGACGAAAGCGGTAGAGTCCCAGAAATGGAAGTTCCTGTTTTTTATGACGAGAATAATCCACTTCAAAATACTGATTTTTATTTTACAACTTACAACATGCGAATTCAAGCTATTGGGTACTATACTGTGAATGTTCTTGATTTACGGGTATTTCCTAATACAGCAACCAACTACAGAGTTGTTCTCATACCTGTAATGGAAGATGGTACGGAGGAAAAACCTAGTAAAGTGATTATCATTCCCAAATCTCCAGCAGATAACTCAAACCAATAAGGAGGTAATTTTATGAGTACTCCAGTTCCAGGGCTTACCACTGTTGTTATTCCTGAAAACATAACTGTTCATTTAGGCCCTCCTGATCAAGTTGCTGAAAATGTTCAAGTTCCATTTATTGATTATATAAAAAATGTTGCTTCTAGTGAATTGTACCCTACATGGCCAGAAAGCGCCCTTAGAGCCAATATATATGCAATTGTATCAATAGCATTAAATAGAACATTTACTGAATGGTACCGTTCAAGAGGATATAACTTTGATATTACTAACACTACACAGTTTGATCAGGCTTTTGTTCCTAATAGAGGAATTTATGACAGCATAGACGTAATTGTAGATGACATATTTGATGATTACATTTCAAGACAAGGTCAAATAGAGCCCCTGTACGCCCAATTTTGCGATGGAAGGGTTTCACAGTGTGATGGAATGTATCAGTGGGGTACAGTTGACTTAGCCGAGCAGGGGTATATACCATATGATATACTTAAATACTATTACGGAGAAAATATTAATATTGTTGCAAATGCTCCAGTTGTATCCTTACAGGAAACATATCCTGGCTTTCCATTAAAGCTCGGGGATATAAATCAGTATGTTTTATTTATAAAACTAGCGCTAAATGCAATATCTGTAAATTTTCCAGCTATTCCCAAAATATATCCCATAAATGCAATTTATACAGAAGGCATGGAACAAGCAGTTAAAGAATTTCAAAATGCTTTTAATCTTCCTGTTACAGGTATTATCGACAAATCAACTTGGTATGAAATCAGAAAACTTTACGTAGCAGTGAGGAATCTTGCAGAAATTACTTCTAAGGGAGTATTAGTAGGGGATATACCTCAGGATATCATTTCAGAAATAGAGGTTAAAAACATAGTTCCAAGAGTACAACTTGTACAATACTATCTTAACGTATTGTCAGCATTTTACAGTTCAATACCTGAAGTTGATATTGATGGTGTTCTCGGTCCCCAAACAAGAACAGCTATAATTGAATTTCAAAATACATTGGGATTGCCATCCACCGGAATTATTGATGAAGAAACATGGACTGCAATTAACAAAAGTGTAATTGGAATACTAAAGGCATTACCTCCTTCAGCAATAGCCCTTCCTGCCCTTATTTACCCAAATGTTGTTTACAGAGAAGGTTTTGAAAATCCTGGTGTATTCATAATACAAGAGTATTTATCTTTTATTTCAACTGTATCTCCTAATATCCCTCCTGTCATTCCTGACGGAATATTTGGTCCTGAAACTAAAAATGCTGTTGTGGCTTTTCAAAAGGAGTATGGATTGAATCCTGACGGCATTGTTCAAGAGGCTACATGGAATAAGCTTGTTGATGTATATAGGCAACTAAGATTTGCAAGCTAAAGAACCACAGATAATGTAATTTCATCAGCAATTTTTTTTACATTTTTTTCATTCTACCTATTGACAAATATGATACATTTGCTAAAATAGAGTTAGCACTCAACGATACAGAGTGCTAACAGATGAAGTGGAAATAAAATACTTTATAGTGATTGCAAAAGCAATTAATATTTTTAAGAAGAAAGGGATTAAAATGGCTAAAAAACAGTTTAAATCAGAATCGAAAAGACTTCTGGACTTAATGATTAATTCAATTTACACACACAAAGAAATTTTTTTAAGAGAGCTTATTTCAAATGCAAGTGATGCGATTGACAAAAGCTACTATAAATCACTTACAGACAACAGCATTACATTCGACAAAGATAATTTTTACATAAGAATTACTGTTAATGAAAGTGAAAGAACTCTTACAGTATCTGACACAGGTATTGGAATGACAAAAGAAGAACTTGATTCAAATCTTGGCACTATTGCTAAAAGCGGTTCTTTTGATTTCAAAGAGAATAATGAAGCAAAAGACGGAGTTGACATTATTGGACAATTTGGCATTGGATTTTACTCTGCATTCATGGTTTCAGAAAAAGTAACAGTTACAAGTAAGGCTATAGGAGCTACTGAAGCGTACAAATGGGAATCAACTGGTGCAGATGGTTATTCTGTAGCACCATGTGAAAAAGAAAATGCAGGAACTGAAATAGTAATGAAGATCAAAGAAAACACTGAAGGTGAAGATTATGATGAATACCTGGATGTTTACAATTTAAAATCTTT
>JBGUET010000285.1:0-3745 GCA_041821225.1 Sedimentibacter sp. | reverse complement strand
GTGTTTGTATTATTATATCATTGTCATGCTTTTCTATTAAAATTCCTTCAATAGCCTTTTTACCATCAATAGGTTTGAAAAATTTTATTTCCACTTGTTCACCTATGTTTTTCAAATAATCAGCATGAGTTTTAAAAGGTCGTTCAAGACCTGGTGAAGAAACTTCCAAGAAATATTGTTCCTGAATTAAATCAATATCATCAAGCTTCTTGTTTAAAGCTCTGCTAACATCAGCACAATCATCAACAGTAATCCCTGCAGGTGTATCAATATAGACCCTTAAATATTTAAATGGGCCCTCTTTTACATACTCAACATCTACTAGTTCAATTTCTGAAGAATTAATAATGTCTTCAACCATTTTTTGAACTGATACTTCTATAGATTTTTTGTTCATATTCTCTCCTTTTTGCATGGTTATAACATTGAAGTATACAATCAGAAAGAGTGGGCTACCCCACTCTTTCTGTCAAAATCGTCTTTTACCTATTATACCATAAATAAAATCAAAAATCAAATATTTTTTTATTTTATACATTAAATATAGAAATTTGGTTTGTTCTGTCTAAATTCTTAAAACATCCATGCTTTTCCATTACTTCAATTACTGTCTTGCTGACTTTAGCTCTTTTTGCAATGTCTTCAATGGATATAAATTCTCCATTTACTCGTTCTGCCTTTATATTTGCAGCAGCATTTGCTCCAAGTCCCTGCAACCCAACAAGTGGAGGTAATATGCCTTCAGGAGAAAGTAAAAATTTCTTATCATCTGATTTATATAAATCAACTTTAGCAAATTTATAACCTCTTTTATACATTTCAAAAGCTACTTCAAGAACCGTTACTAAATTCTTTTCTTTAGCAGTTTTATCGTTACCCTTTTCTTCAAGCATCTTAATATTATTAAGTATGTTATTTTCACCTTTAGTTATTATGTCAGCATCAAAATCATCTACTTTTATTGTAAAATATGTGGCGTAAAAAGCTTCAGGATAGTGTACTTTAAAATATGCGATTTTAACAGACATAGTTACATAAGCAACTGCATGAGCTTTTGGAAACATATACTTAATCTTATTACAAGAATCAATATACCATTTAGGTACATCTTGTTCTATCATTGCTGCTTCATCTTCATCACGAAGTCCTTTACCTTTTCTCACTCGTTCCATTATATCAAAAGATTTTTTCTTAGGAACACCCTTTTGAATTAAATAGGTCATGATATCATCTCGAGTAGAGATTACGCCCCCTATTAATGAATGGCCCTGTTTTATAACCTCTTGTGCATTGTTGATCCATACATCTGTTCCATGAGAAAGACCACTTATTCTAACTAAATCAGAAAAAGACTTTGGCCTTGTATCCATTATCATCTGTCGAACAAATGGTGTTCCAAATTCGGGAATAGCTAAAGTTCCAGTACAACAATTAATTTCATCCAGTTTTGTGCCAAATATATCTGGACTAGTAAAAATAGACATTGTATCAGGGTCATCTGTTGGCACATCATCACCATTCACACCGGTAAAATCTTCTAACATTTTTATAATGCTAGGTGTATCATGGCCAAGAAGGTCAAGCTTAAGAATACGACCAGAAATAGAATGATAATCAAAATGTGTTGTAATTGTACCAGACTTATCATTGTTTGCAGGATATTGAATGGGTGTAAAATCTTGAATGTCTTTATCCCTTGGAACAATCATTACACCACCGGGATGTTGACCTGAGGTTCGCTTTATTCCCAAGCAACCTTGTATAAGTCTATCTATTTCAGCTTTTCTTTTACTGATTCCTTTATCTTCAAAATAATTTTTTACGAAACCAAAAGCAGTTTTATCGGCTATTGTACCAATGGTACCTGCTCTAAAAACTTTACCCTCTCCAAAAAGTTCTTCAGTATACTTCATGCAGATTCCTTGCTCTTCTCCCGCAAAATTCAAATCTATATCAGGCTCCTTGTCGCCTTCAAATCCAAGAAAAACTTCAAAAGGTATGTCATGACCATCTTTTGTAAGCTTGGCTCCGCACTTAGGACAGTTCTTATCAGGTAGATCATATCCTGAGCCGTAACTTCCATCTTCTAAAAATTCAGAATATTTGCATTTGGAACATACGTAGTGAGGAACAAGAGGATTTACTTCTGTTATTCCACTCATAGTAGCGGCAAAACTGGATCCAACAGAACCCCTAGAGCCAACAAGATATCCATCCTCATTAGATTTTTTTACCAACTTTTGGGCAATGATATACATTATTGAATATCCGTTTCCAATAATTGAATTTAATTCTCTTTCCAGTCTTTTTTCTACTATTTCAGGTAATGGTTCTCCATAAATTGACTTAGCTTTATTATATGCAATGTTTCTTAATTCATCATCAGACCCTTCAATTATTGGTGGGAAAGTACCTTTAGGTATTGGTAGAATCGATTCAACTGAATCTGCAATTATATTTGTATTTTTAACAACAACTTCATATGCTTTTTCTTCTCCAAGATATAAAAAATCATCTAGCATTTCATCTGTTGTCTTTAAATACAATGGAGCCTGTTCCTCTGAGTCTTCAAAGCCCTGACCAGCCATAAGAATCCTACGGTATACTTCATCCTCTTTTTCAAGAAAGTGAACATCACCTGTGGCTACAACAGGTTTTTTTAGTTTTTCTCCAAGTTCAACTATTTTTCTGTTTATATCTTTTAATTCTTCAATTCCGTTTACCCTTTCATTATTAACTAAAAACATATTGTTTGCCAAGGGTTGAATTTCCAAAAAATCATAAAACGATGCTATTTCTTCAATTCTTTCATTACTAGAACCATTAAGATATGCTCTGTAAAGTTCTCCAGCCTCACAAGCAGTACCAATTATCAAACCCTCCCGGTGCATGCTCAAGCTTGATTTTAAAAGTCTTGGTTTTTTATAAAAATATTTTAAATGAGATTCCGAAACTAAGTTATATAAATTTTTAAGCCCAACGTAATTTTTCACTAGTATATTTACATGATATGATGTTTGTTTTACAATATTTATTTCCTCTTTTAAAAGTTCATTTAAATGTTCCACATCTATTATTTCTCGTTCACTTAAAGTGTTAAATAAGCTTATGAAAAGCTGAGCAGTGGCACTTGCATCATCTACAGCTCTATGGTGATTTTCAAGCTTAATTCCTAGTTTTTTTGTCAATGTATTAAGCTTGTGATTTTTCACATCTTTCATTAATGCCTTTGAAAGTTCCAAGGTGTCTATAGAAGAAGGGTCGTAATTTGTATTTAAATATACTCTTGCCTTTTCTTTTATAAAGGTTACATCAAAACTTGCATTGTGTGCAACAAGAACGCTTCCCTGGGAAAATTTCATAAAATCAGGCAGCGCTTGTGTAATTTCAGGTTGTCCTTGCAGCATATCGTCAGTAATAGAAGTTAACTCTATAATCTTAGCTGGCAAGTTTCTATTGACATGGACAAATGTTGAAAATGAATCAACAACTTTTCTGTTAGATATTTTAACAGCACCGATTTCAATTATTTCATCATTTTTGGGATTTAAACCAGTTGTTTCTAAATCAAAAACAACAAAATCACTATCAAGTGTTATGTTTTCACATTTGTGTACAATATTTATTGTATCATTAACTAAGTACCCTTCCATACCATATATTACTTTAAAATTATCATCAGAACAATCCATGGCTTCAGGAAACCCTTGAACAACTCCATGGTCAGTAATAGCCATTGCTTTAT
>JBGUET010000284.1:0-3754 GCA_041821225.1 Sedimentibacter sp. | reverse complement strand
AAATTGATAAATATTTAAGTAAAATATCAGGTCCGTTGTTAAATCGTATTGACATACAATTAGAGGTATCTCCAGTTAAATATGAAGATTTGAAAAATACTAATATGGAAGAATCATCTGCTAATATAAAAAAGAGAATAATACTTGCTAGAAATATTCAAAGCAAAAGATATGAAGGAACTGGGGTATTGACAAATTCTGAATTGAGCGGAAAATATATTTCTAAATATTGCAAGGTGAACAAGGAATCTGAGGTTCTTTTAAAGAATGCATTTGATAAATTAGGTCTAAGTGCCAGGGCGTACAATAAAATACTCAAGGTTTCAAGGACAATTGCAGATTTAGATGGAGCTTATGATATTGATACTAAGCATGTAGCTGAAGCTATTCAATATAGAAGCCTTGACCGTAAATATTGGAGGTAGTTTTATGGAGTTAAATATTAATCAAATAACATTATCTTGGTTAAATAGTGTGAGTTGTATTTCTAATTCAATGATAGAAAAACTTATAGACTATTTTGGAAGTTTAGAAGTGCTTTGGGATAATTTCGAAAGTGAAACAAGCAATATTAGCATACTTAAACCAGAAATTAAGACGAGGTTAATTGAAATAAAAGGTGAATTTGAATATAATTTAATAAAAAATTTAAATGAAAATAATGCTAAAATTATTACAAGTTTTGATTATGATTATCCTAAACAACTGCATAATATAAATGATGCTCCATATATATTGTACTATAAAGGAGACATATCTTCAGCAAGTGAATTATCTATAGCTGTAATAGGTTCAAGAAAAGCAACAAGTTATGGAAAATGGGCGGCAGAAAAATTCACTAGGGAACTTTCAAATTTAGGAGTAGTAATTGTAAGCGGATTAGCGTCGGGAATTGACTCTATTGCCCATAGAACAGCAATAGAATGCCAAACTAAAACAATTGGTGTTATTGGTAGCGGAATCGATATTGTTTATCCTAAGAAAAATGAAGAACTCTACAAACAAGTTGTGGAGAAGGGTGGTTGTATATTGTCTGAATTTCCATTTGGTATGCAACCTATGCCATATAATTTTCCTGTGAGGAATCGTATAATCAGCGGTTTATCTCGGGGAGTTTTAGTTATTGAAGCACAGGAAAAAAGCGGTACATTAATAACCGCGGGTCATGCTGCTAATCAAGGAAGGGAAATATTTGCAGTGCCGGGAAATATCGATAGCATCTTCAGCAAGGGGACAAATTCTTTGATTAAAGATGGAGCTAAAATAACTTCCTCAGTTGAGGATATTGTTGAAGAAATTATAGAATTACGTGAAAAAGTCAAACACAAGAAAAATACAATTGAATACAATAATTTATGTGAGGATGAGTTGAAAATTTTAAACTGTCTTCTATACGGAAGTAAGACTATTAATGAAATCAATATTGAATCAGAATTAGAAACATTTACAACTGTTAGTCTCATAACATTTTTGGAAATGAAAGGCTACATAAAACAAATTCCAGGAAATAAATTTATTTTAAATATTTAGGGAGGTTCAAATGTCTGCACGTATCCCAAGACTTACATATGCTTATATTCCAGAAACTATGGTAGTACACTTAGGAGAACCTAATGAGGTAGCTGAAAATGTAACATTGCCATTTATTGATTATATAAAGAATGTTGCTTCTAATGAATTGTATCCAACATGGCCAGAAAATGCTCTTAGGGCTAACATACATGCAATAGTATCTTTTGCTTTGAATAGACAATTTACTTATTGGTATGGATTGAGGGGATATAATTTTGACATAACAAATTCAACACAATATGATCTGGCATTTGTATACAAAGGTGCTACATATGATAATATATCTAATATAGTTGATGAAATATTTAATGAATATATCATTCGAGAGGGCCACATTGAACCTTATTTTGCTCAATTTTGTGATGGACGCGTTTCTCAGTGTGATGGCATGTATCAATGGGGTAGTGTGAGTTTAGCAGACGAAGGTTACTCTCCTTTAGAAATCTTGCAATATTATTATGGAAATGATATATCAATTGTAAGTGGTGCACCTCAAGAAACATTCATTGCAAATTATAAGGGTTATCCTTTTGGCTTAGGTTATTCTGGATTAGATGTAATGATAATGCAGTTTGCATTAAGGAGAATAGCTAAAAATTTTCCTTCAATTCCAGTTATAACTAATATTGACGGTTATTATGATGAAATTACTGAAGCTGCAGTCTTACAATTTCAAAATATATTTAATTTACCTCCTACGGGTATTGTTGATAAGGGAACTTGGTATAAAATAAGAAATGTTTTTTTTGCAGTTACAAAGACTTCTGAATTAATTTCGGAAGGAATATTAGTTGAAGATATATTGAAGGAATTTTCAGGAGTTATGTTTGAAGGCGAAACAAGAACTCGAGTATACCTTTTACAATATTTTTTAAATATTATGGCATCATTTTTTGATACAATACCAAGTGTTGAAATTAATGGGTATTTTGGTCCAGAAACTAAAAATTCTGTTTTAGAGTTTCAAAAAACTATGAAATTACCTATTACTGGTATTGTTGACCAAACAACATGGAATCTTTTATATAAATACATTCTTAGTATTTTTACAAATATACCAAATAGTGTTGTGCTATTTCCACTGTTTAGGAGTATACCATATCCTAATATAGTATATGTAATAGGTATGGGAATTGAAGAACCTGGAGTATTTGTAATACAGCAGATGCTGTCATATTTATCAGCAACTATGACAGACCTACCATTAATTTCTCAAGATAAAGTAGATGGTATATTTGGACCACTTACTAAAGAAGCAGTTATTGCATTTCAAAAAAAATATGGGCTTGAAGCTAACGGAATTGTGGATGAAGTTACCTGGAACAAAATGGCGGAAGAATATACCCGCTTGAGGCTTCAGGATGAAATGTACAACAATAATTATTAAGCATAATTATTGTTGTGTTATATGTTATAAGCTATATTATATACTTGATATGCTATTGACAAATAAAAAAATGTATTATATGTTATACTAGCAGTATGCTATAATTATTGTGTAATTCAAACGTACATAAGGTATTGGAGGGAAAATGAATAATTTGTTAATAGTGGAATCACCAGCAAAGGCAAAGACAATTGGTAAATTTTTAGGTAAAAACTTTACTGTTAAAGCTTCGGTGGGACATGTTAGAGATTTGCCAAAAAGCAAGCTGGGCATTGATGTTGATAATAATTTTGAACCTAATTATATTACTATTAGAGGTAAGGGCGATGTTATTAAGGAGCTAAAAAAAGAAGCTAAAAAAGCAGATAATGTTTATCTTGCAACTGACCCTGACCGTGAAGGGGAAGCTATATCATGGCATTTAGCGAAAATTTTAAAATTAGATGAAACAAAAGAAATAAGAATAGAGTTTAACGAAATTACAAAGGATGCAATAAAAAAGGCTAGCAAAAATCCTAGAAAAATCAATATTGATTTAGTTGATGCTCAACAAGCAAGACGTGTACTTGACAGATTGGTTGGTTATAATATAAGCCCTCTGTTGTGGAAAAAAATCGAAAAAGGCCTTAGCGCAGGAAGAGTTCAATCTGTTGCATTAAAGCTTGTAATTGATAGAGAACGAGAAATAATGGATTTCAAACCAGAAGAATTTTGGACACTTGAGTTAGAAGTTAAAAAATTAAAAAAGACATTTATTGCGAAATATGTAGGAATTCTAAATAATGATAAAACAAA
>JBGUET010000283.1:0-3755 GCA_041821225.1 Sedimentibacter sp. | reverse complement strand
TAGGATTTACAACTAATGGACATACAGGAGAAGATGTTACACTTTACATTTATGCTCCAGATGGTGTGGATTTATTGACAGGTACAGTTGAAAATACCGATATTGCAAAATATATGGAATTAGCGATGGGTGTAGATTTAAATGATACAACTGAAAAACTTTTTATACGCGCAAGGGACGCATTTGAATCCAAAGGTGCAACTGTAAAATTCGATAATATAACTGATGTTAAAAATCCAGTATTAATAATAACAAAAAATGATATAGAAATAAAAATGCCAGTTAATAAAAATATTGCGTATGTAAATGGTACTCCTATTACGCTTGATGGTGTAGTAATATTCAATGGTGTCACAACATATGCACCACAAAGTGCAATTGATTTAATACAATAATACTATTACAATTTATATATAAGGTTTCTCCAAAAAGCATCCTGTAAAGGTAATATTCTTTGCAGGATGCTTTTTATTTTGTTATAAGCAGACAAAAGACTTTCTGCTTTTACTTTGTAAGATATGGTGGAGGTCGTTTTGTTTAATGCAAGAAAATTAAAATTTATTTAAATACACTTAAAAAATTCAATAGACGAATGAATACTATAATGAATGGGTAGAAAGTATAAATATAAAACTAGTGATATGTTTTGAAAGAAATAATAAGTTGACGATGGATGAAAAGAACAATAATGTTTATTATAATAATACACGGGTATCATATAACCGTTAAGTAGGATTTTTGGTAGAGGGAAGATTATTGAAACACAATATAATTTTACATAAAACTAAAGGAGAAACAATATGAATTTAAATGAAATTTTAAACACACGTTATGCTGTAAAAAAATTTGATGCTATAAAAAAGATTTCTGATGAAGATTTTAGTAAAATCAAGGCTCTTTTAAGGTTTAGTCCATCTAGTGTAAACAGTCAACCTTGGCATTTTGTCATTGCAAATACAGATGAAGGGAAAAAACGAATTAGTAAAAGCACTCAAGGTTTTTATACTTTTAATGAACCCAAAGTAATGGATTCATCACAGGTCGTTGTATTTTGTGCAAAGACTGACATGGATGAAGATTATTTGCTTCATGTATTAGAAACAGAGGATAGTGATGGTCGTTTTGCCAAGCAAGAAATTAAAGATAATCAGCAAAAGGGACGTTCAATATTTGTAAATATGCATCACTATGATTCAAAGGATTTACAACATTGGATGGAAAAACAAGTTTATTTAAACATTGGGAATCTTTTGTTAGGTGCTGCTACTCTTGGTATTGATGCTGTTCCAATGGAAGGATTTGATGCAAAAGTTTTAGATGAAGAGTTAGGTTTGCACGAGAATGGCTATACGGCAGTTGTTATTGTCGGCCTAGGATATAGAAGTGACGATGATTTTAACGGTAAAACTCCTAAATCCAGATTAAAAGAAGATGAAATTATAACTATTATATAAGAAGATAGAGGAAAGGAGGTGTTCGTTCTTGGGCGAAAAAAGCAGTACAAATCTGTTTAATTCCATATCAAGGATATATGGCTTGTTTTATAATACTCAGAAAAAGCGTTTTAGCAAAGTGATAGAAGATATAAAGCAGGAATTGAATTTGACTTCTTATGAAACAATACTTGATGTAGGATGTGGAACTGGAGCATTGTGTTCAGTTCTCAGTGACAAAGGGTTAACGGTTACTGGAGTTGATGGGGCAGAGAAAATGCTGAATATAGCCATAAAAAAACCAGAAAATAAAAAAATTAACTTTGTGCACACCAATATTCTCGAAAAGTTGCCTTTTAATGACAAGGTCTTTGATATTTCTATTGCTTCTTATGTAGCCCATGGTATGCAGCAGAGTGAAAGAAAAATTCTTTATGCTGAAATGAGCAGAGTAACAAAGCATAAGGTGGTCATCTATGATTACAACAAAAAACGAGCCCTTCTTACAACCATAATCGAATGGCTTGAAGGGGGAGATTATTTTCACTTCATTAAAAATGCTGAGAATGAGATGAATGATTGTGCCTATGAGCTTAAAGGGTGTTTTTCCGAAGTAAAAGTTGTGGACGTAGATGTTAGGGCTTCTTGGTATATTTGCACACCTATTACAAATGAATAGAGAAAGGAAAAATCATGATCTATAATTTTAACGAAAAAAATATACCTAGACTCAATGAAGTGGGGGGCAAGGCAAAGGCTCTGATTGAGACTACTGGTGCTGGTTACCCTGTACCTGAGGGTATTGCATTATCAGTAGAATTTTTCAAGCCATGGCTTGATGAAATCAAATCATCTAACGAATGGAAAGCTGTTTTAGCGAACACAACAAAAGAATCATGCGACTTTGTTAAATCTAAAGCTGCTAAAATGACATTTACTGTTGAGCAGAAAAAAGCATTTGAAGTTTCAATGGGAGAGCTTGCAGGTGAAATTTTTGCTGTTAGGTCATCATCGCCGGAGGAAGACTTAGAAGGCACAAGCTTTGCCGGTATGTACGAAACATCCTTGGGTGTTTTGCGAGAGGGCTTGGAAAAGGCAGTTGCTCACGCATTTTCATCTTGTTTTGACTTCAGAGTTATGGAATATAAACGTCAAAACAATATAGGTCTTGATGGCACGTGCATCGGGGTTATTGTGCAAAGGCAAATCGCCTCAGATGTTAGCGGCGTAGGTTTTTCGCTTAATCCACTTAACAACGCATTTGATGAAGTGTTTATAAACGCAAGCTTTGGGCTTGGAGAGGCCATAGTATCTGGAATTGTTACACCTGACAGTTATATTATTGACAGTGTTAAGGGCAAAATCATTAATAAGAAAATCGGAGATAAAAAAATTGCAATTTGTTTAAAACCTGATGGTGGAATTGAGAAAAAAGAAAACGAGAAGTCTAAAATTCAAGCTTTGTCGGATAAAGAAATAATTGAGCTTTCCACACTTATCAAAGAATGTGAAACTTATTATAATAAGCCCATGGACATAGAGTGGGCATTTGAGAAAGGCAAGCTTTATTTACTACAATCTAGACCAATTACCACCTATTTCCCATTTTTCAAGGAGCTATTGACTAAACCAGGTAGAAACAAGCGATTTTACATTGATATAATGGCAATGACACAGGGGTTTGACAAGCCCATGAGTGTTCTTGGATTAGAGCTGTGGGGTAATATGCTTGATGATCTTAAAATGCATATGATGACGCCACAAATTAATGGTTCTACGCCAATTGTGTATGGAAAAGAATACTTGAGTATTACAGCTTTCCAAAAGCTTCTTGGTAACAAACAAGCTATGGCATTCATAAATAGATACGATGGAAATCTTAAAAAAATATTTGCAAATATTGACCTTGAAAAGCATCCTTTTGAAGGCAAAGTAGAAGGAACAAAAGCTTTAAAAAAGACCATGTTTAAAGGGGTATTAACAATGATACCTGGAGCGATTACGGGTGCTTTTGGTGACTATGCTAAAGGAATTAGAAAATACAACGAGATGGCCGATGAAATATTAAAAAAGACAAATGAGTTGACGAATATAGGCGATTTTTCAGTAATTTCAAGAAATGCATTGGCCATGATGACTAAAGCCATGGGAACAGCGTCAGTTATTTTCTCGGGAATGATGAGCAAGAGAAGTATTGGCAAAATTTTTCAAGGGGAAGATGTTGAAAAAGACCTTTCTGCTATGAATATGGATCTTGACGGTAACCCAACTAGTGAGATGGGACACCTTCTTTTTGCTATGGCCAGTGATGAAGGTTTTAGG
>JBGUET010000282.1:0-3782 GCA_041821225.1 Sedimentibacter sp. | reverse complement strand
CTGAAATTACTAAAAATAATCTGAAAGAAGCGGAAGACCTTGGAATAACTCCTACGGAAAATGCTTATAATTCTGTAGAAAGTAAAATTTACATTTAAATATTAATTAATACAATTGATTAATAGATAATTGAGAAACTCAAATTAAAAATAGTATGGAATGAATAAATGCTATACAATTGCATAAATATGTTTTTAGTATAGCATTTATATAAATCCTTTCATGTATGTGTGGATTTGTTTGTTAGTGTATTAATTTGTTCAATACTACCATAAATCTGTGGAGAGTTATATTCCTTTATAACAAAACATATATTGTTTATAATAGCGTTAAAATAAATCTTATCAAATTGGTTGCATAAATTAACATTAATGATTTTTATATTAACTAACAGGAGCGTAATAAAAATGGTAATTGAAAATTTTGAACAATTGATTGATTCTCTTAAAATTAACAGTGAGATAAAGACGGTAGCTGTTATATGTGCCAATGACACTGTAACGCTTAAGGCTGTATTCTACTGCCAAAGTAAAGGGATATTAAAACCCATATTAATCGGTGAAAAGGAAAAAATGGGAAAGTACATTGCAGATATTGGAGAAAGTTCTGAAAACATTCAGATCATAGAAGAATCAGACTTGCAAAAAGCTGCAGAAAAGGGAGTTAGTCTTGTAAAAGAAGGTAAGGCTGACTTTATAATGAAAGGGAAGATAGATACATCTATACTACTGAGAGCTGTCGTTTCAAAGGAGACTGGACTTGGTATAGGGAAGGTTATGTCCCACTTGGCATTTTTGGAAATACCAAACTATCATAAATTAATTGTATTAACAGACAGTGGAATGATTATAAAACCTGATTTTGAACAAAAGAAAAGCATTATTGAAAATGTTGTAGAAACGTTAACAGCAATTGGATATGACAAGCCTAAGATTGGCCTTCTTGCAGCTGTTGAAAAAATCAATCCCAAAATGCCTGAAACCGTAGATGCAAGTAAGTTGGTGGAACTTAACAGAAACGGAACTATAAAGGGCTGTTTTATTGAAGGACCAATTTCATATGATGTTCTCATGAGTAAAGAGAGTGCAGAAAAGAAAGGCTATAAAAGTGAAATAGTAGGTGATGCAGACGTAATGGTTGTTGGAGATATGGCAACTGGAAACATTTTAGGAAAAGCATTATCATATTCAGCTGAAGCAAAGATGGCAGGTATTATAGTTGGCGCAAAGGTTCCTATTGCTTTGACTTCAAGAGGTGCAAATGTAGAGGAAAAAATCAATTCATTGTTATTGGCTGCTGCCTGTTGTAGGTAGATAACTTATAAACCTTGTGATTGAGAAAAAAGATGGCTGGAGGCGAACATGTAAATACACATTTTACTCAAGAGATAGGAGTTAACTATCCTAATGATGAACAGGATCTGTTGATTTGACAATCAATTATCTAAAATTAAAATTTGGTGATTTTTATATTTTTAAAGTAAAGACTTGAGTTACTAAATCATGAAAAAGAGTACACAAAAAAAGTAAAAAGCATATGCAGTTAATAAAAAAATATTTGCAACCGGGAGTTTTAACCTTATAATATATTAATGCTAATAAGTTTTATCAGCAAATACAAGCGTAATTAAATGAATTGTTCTACAAAAGAGCAAATTTTATAGAGCCCATCCAAATATGGGTATCGTGTATAGTATATGGATAGGCGTTAAGGCCTTTTTGGAATAAACATAAAACATATGATGCATGGTAATGAAATGCATAATATGTTTAGTAGTACCCACAGATTTTAATGAAAGGCAAATGTTTACCTATATTATATAGTAAATAGGTTGATCAAATGATTTCATGAATAAGCAATAGCTATTTATATATATAATAATTATATTTGCATTGTTATAATAAATTTAGCGGTCGAATTTTCAAATTAATATGATTTATAAAATATAACAGGAGGAAATTATGGAAAAAAATGAAAATTCAATTTCAAATGTTGAAAAAAAAGAAAAAGTAGAGTTTGGTTCGAGATTTGGTATGATTATAGCTACAATCGGATTTTCAGTAGGTGTAGGAAATCTCTGGAGATTTCCCTATATAGTAGGATCAAATGGTGGAGGAATATTTCTGTTATTTTATTTTCTTGTTGTTATAGTCGTTGGGGTGCCTCTTCTTGTGGCTGAGTTCAGCATAGGAGCAGCTACATCTGCAAACCCAGTACGTGCATATAAAATGCTTGCTCCCAACACCAAATGGCATTGGAATGGACTTCTACATGTGAGTGCAGCTGTTCTTATATGCGCATATACAATGCCTGTATATGCATGGATACTTTATTATGTATTCAATACAGCCACAGGGTCATTAAGTGGGCTAAATGCAGCGGAAATAGAAACAACATTCAATTCTCTAGTAGGAAATCACCAACAGGTGTTTTTCTGGGCTGCAATAAATCTTGGATTAACCCTTCTTGTAGTGAGAAACAAACTCCAGAATGGTGTTGAAAAAATTGCCAAAATTCTTCTTCCGGGACTAGTTATAATTATGGCAATTATTATTGCTAAAGGGATGTCTCTTCCAAATGCTATTGAGGGAGTTAGATACTTTCTAACACCAGATTTAAGCAAGTTTACATTCCACTCTGCCCTTGCTGCAGTTGGGCAAGCGTTTTTTTCTATAGGGATAGCTATGGCAGTAGGCATGCTGTTTGCAAGTTACATGAAGGAGAAAGACAAAGACAAGCTGGTTGAATCTGCAATATTTGTAGTTTCATGTGACACATTAGTTGCTATTGCGGCCGGTTTTATGATATTTCCAAGTGTATTCGCTTTTGGATTGGAACCAAGCTCAGGACCAGGACTTTCATTCGTTACTATGCCAAATGTATTCAATCAAATGACGGGTGGTGTTATTTGGGGAGTGTTGTTTTATTTGGGATTCTATTTTGCAGCATTTACTTCAAATATAGCAGGTTGGGAAGTACCTATTAGTTACTTCATGCAGGAGCATAATTTTAGCAGAAAGAAGGCTCTTGCTGCTTCAACACTTATTATTTTGGCAGTAGAAATCCCGGCATTATGGTCAATGAAAATATTTACAATGATAGATTATGTAGAAAGCAACTTCGTCCTCATAATTGGAGCATTTTTGATGACAATATTTGTAGGATGGGTTTGGGGAATTGATAATTTTGCTGAAGCTGCTAGAATCAAGAGTAAATTTGTAAAGACATTATTCGGTGTATTGCTCAAGTATGTAAATCCAATAATCATATTAGTACTTGCACTAAGTCAATTTGGAGTAATATAAGGTAGTATGAAAAATTTTGTGAATAACTCTTTAAACAAAAGTAGCATACTTAGACTGTGTAAATAATTTTTACAACAGCATTCCCTTTAGGGAGTGCTGTTGTTTTTCAATGATAAATCTAAACTTTCCCAAGAATGAGTAGCTTATTATAATTTAGACAAAATTTCTTATAGGTTATTCGAAATTTAAGAATTGTTTTGTCTAGAGCCATTAATAATAGAAAATACACTCGCTTCCCATATACAAATAGAGAGCGTAGAAATAAATTTTCCATTTAAAGGTGAATAAACCAGTTCTAAAGAATAAATTTCTTATTGTAAATAGTTTAGTTTAATAAAATTTATTATTTGTTGATGTGAGTATACTTGAAGACTTGACAAATATATAAAAGAGTAGTACTATATACATATTACATGTAATATGTAATGTGTAATTAACAAAAATAATGGAGGAAAGATATGAAAAAAAGTTTATATG
>JBGUET010000281.1:0-3783 GCA_041821225.1 Sedimentibacter sp. | reverse complement strand
ATGCTTTTTATGGCATGCATTTCGCCATTGCTATTTGGTTTGTTCATTAGATTTGGAATTCCTTTTACTGAAAAATTATTGACTGTACACTTTAATGAAATGGAGATACTTTATCCATATTATCTTTTGTTTGATTTATTTTTGGCTACTTTGACACCGATTATGTTTAGCTTTGTATCAGCTATGGTTATTCTTGGAGAAATTGATGATGGAATTACAAGCTATATGTCAGTAACACCTCTTGGCAAGGGCGGATATTTGGTTTCAAGGGTAGTTTTTCCTTTAATATTTTCTTTCTTTATTACAATAATTGTACTTTATAAATTTTCGCTAACAGAAATTCCTCTTGGAATAATAGTTGGAGTTTCCATATTATCGTCAATATTGGGATTCATAATGACAATGCTTGTTGTTTCAATCTCCTCTAATAGGGTGGAAGGCATGGCTGTAATGAAGCTATCTGGGATTCTAATGATTGGAATTCCAGCACCATTTTTCATTTCTGAAAGTATTCAGTGTTTATTATTTATATTACCCTCTCTATGGATTTCAAAATTTGTGCTGGGAAATAGTGAGGTATACTTTATAGTATGTATTACAATTTCAATAGGGTGGATTATGATTTTATTAAAGAGATTTATGAAGAAAATATTCTAAGGGATTTTTATTTTTAAAAAATAGAAATTCTTACATTTGTTTAATACATTTTTTATTGACAAAACCAAAATATAAAAGTATTATTAACTAGTAATTTACTAAAGTAGTAATTTAGTAAACTTAAAAATAACAAACCCGAAATAATTTATATGGATAATATAATTCTCATCAAGAGGATGAGCAGCAATTTTAATGAAGAAGGAGAATGAAATGAAAATACCAACTACTTTAAAACATAAACCAGTAATAGTAACAGAAAATTATGAAAATGTTGATGGAAGAAATGCATATAATTCAGATGCAAAGGGTCTTTCACTTGGGCTAGCTCAATGGAATGACAGAGGCAAGGTGGATATTTCTGCAAAAGTGTGGAGGTATACAGGCGAAAAGTGGTCAAGGCAATCTGAAGAACTGCCACTGCACCGTGTATTGGATTTAGCAATATTGGTATGTAGGTCTCAGCTTCATTTTAGGGAAGCATACCGCTATGAAAAATTATATGATACTGAAAATACAATTATTGACAGAGTTGGGATGCAAGGGGATGCCATGACTGTTGAAGTGTGTACAGACAATGAGAAGATAAATGAAGATATAAAATTGTTTAGTCAGGCTTTAAGCGATGACAGTGAGATTATAGGGGAAAGACTTCGCGTTTTATCAGGAATATTGAGAGAAATGGGATATTAATAATGGATAAGAAAAAAGAACTAAAAGAAAAATACAAACAAATGAAAAGCAAAATGGGAATATTTGTTTTGCGTTTCAATGGAAGTGAAAAATATTTTTTAGAAACCACACAGAATTTAAAAGGTAAAATGAACAGCACAAAATTTCAATTGCAAATTGGTTCTCATCGAAATAAAGAGCTTCAAAATGAGTGGAATTTACATGGAGAAAACAATTGTATAATCCAAGTGCTTGAAAAACTTCAATATGACAAAGATGAAACAAAGACGGATTATAGTGAAGAACTGGCAATCTTGAAAATTATATGGGAAGAAAAACTAAAAAATATTTAAAGTATTTGACAGGAGAAAAAAATGAGCTTAATACCTAAAGACCATCATTCCTCGTGGGATAAATTTCTCAGCGCTGAAATTATTGAGGAATTAAAAATAATAGAAGAAAAAATAGGTAACAATATAAATCCTGAACATGAAAATGTTCTTCGATTTATGAACTGCGATTTAAATCAAATAAAAGTAGTTATTTTAGGACAAGATCCATATCCTGAAAAAGGAAGAGCAACTGGACGTTCTTTCGAAGTGGGTGATTTAGAATCATGGAATCAGAAATTTAGACAGGTGTCTTTAAAGAATATTATAAGATTAATACACAAAAGTTACAATGAAATTAATGAATACAATGAAATTAAGAAGTTTTCAGACATTCAACAAGAAATAACAGAAGGAGCATTTAAATTGTTTCCACCAAATGAAATATTTGCTTCTTGGGAAAGACAAGGGGTTTTGCTTCTTAACACATATTTTACAGTAGAACCAGGAATTACTGGTAGTCACATATTTATATGGGAATCATTTAGCATAAATCTTTTGCAATTCATTTCTCATGAGAATAAAGATATTAATTGGTTTTTGTGGGGTAAAAAAGCAGAGGATAAAAGACAGTATATTAAAAACGGAAAATTTTATTTAAGCAGACATCCTATGATGTGCTCAGAAAAGTATGATGATGATTTTCTGAAAAACGAATGTTTTAGAGATACTATGGACTTAATAAATTGGTTGGGTCAAAATTAAATAACTTTTTACGCGAAACTCTTATGATGATGATTAAGAGTTTTTATTTTGCCTATTAATGATTTAAATAAAAATATAATTTCAGTTTCTTAATATTTAAGAATGCAAGTTAAAACAAATCAGTTGCATAAAACATAAATTATTATGGAGAAAAGAAATTATTAAATAAAAGAAATAATTTTTAAACTTGACTAAATTACAACATTATACTATAATATGAACAATAAATTCAATAAATAAACAAATAAAAAAATGCAACTAAAAAAATAATTCTTTCATATAATGAACTAATAAAACAATTGAAATTTGAGTTCTAATATTGAAAGCAATAATAGTTAGCAATTATTATATTAAAACGAAAACAATCTCGGAGGTGCAGTAAATGAAGTATAATCCAGTAGAAGTTATGAAACCAAAGCTTTACAAAGATGTTTTTCCATATGATGAAATTCCTAAAATTAAGTTTAACAACATTCAGTTACCCATGAATCTTCCAGAAGATATATGGATTACAGACACTACATTCAGAGATGGTCAACAGTCCATGACTAGCATGAATACTGAACAAATGGTAAAAATATATGATTATCTTCATGAACTTGACAACGAATCAGGTATAATAAGACAGACTGAATTTTTCTTGTATTCTCCTAAAGACAGAAAAGCTGTGGAACAATGCATGAATAAAGGCTATAAGTTCCCTGAAATAACATCTTGGATAAGGGCAAACAAAGATGACTTTAATCTTGTTAAATCTATGGGAATCAAAGAAACTGGCATATTGATGTCTTGTTCTGATTACCATATTTTCAATAAACTTAATAAAACCAGACAAGAAGCTATGAAAATGTATCTTGATATTGCATATGCTGCTTTAGAAAATGGAATTGTTCCAAGATGTCATTTTGAAGATATTACAAGAGCTGATTTTAATGGCTTTGTTATACCTTTGGCAAAAAATCTCATGGATATGATGAAACAAAGCAAACTTAATGTTAAAATAAGAGCTTGCGACACATTAGGCCTAGGAGTATCTCATGCAGGTGTTGAACTTCCAAGGTCGGTGCCTGGAATAATTCATGGGTTAAGATATTATGCTGGAGTACCAGCAGAATCAATAGAATGGCATGGACACAATGACTATTATTCCGCAGTTACAAATTCTACAACATCATGGTTGTATGGTGGAGCATCAATTAACACAACAATGTTTGGTATAGGGGAAAGAGTGGGAAATACGCCCCTTGAAGCCATGATAATTGAATATGCACAAATTAAAGGTAACACTAAGACTATGAAGTTAGAATTAATAAATGAAATAGAAAATTATTTTGAGAAAGAACTCGCCTATGCAATACCACCA
>JBGUET010000280.1:0-3786 GCA_041821225.1 Sedimentibacter sp. | reverse complement strand
AGGAAAAAATTATAGATGGCAAACTAAAAATAAGTGGATGGCATTATATAATTGAAACAGGTGAAATATATATTTACGACAAAGATTCTGAAGAATTTTTGTTGGCCAATGGGAAAACTGAAATTTAAATTTTTGTTGTTTGGTGTACACATGTATAGTATAATTAATTGTATACATGTGTATTATAATTGCAAAAAAATACATATTCTTGAAAACAGAGGCTAATATAAGGTGGGTTAATATGAGCGAATTTTTAAGGTACTCAAGAAATAAAAAGTTAATAAGCGAAAATGAACAACAAAAGCTAGAAAATTTTACAGTTGCTGTAATTGGACTTGGCGGTCTTGGCGGACATGTTTCTGAACAACTGTCACGTCTGGGTATTGGAAAGCTTGTATTGATTGACCCTGATAAAATAGATGAAAGCAACCTTAACAGACAGCTTTTTGCAACAGAAAAATCTATTGGACAATTTAAAACAGAAGCAGCTAAAGAACGGTTAACACAAGTTAATTCTCATACAGAGTGCATATATTACACTGAATATTTTAGTGAAACTAATGCTGATAAAATTCTTTCTGGAGTTAATGTTGTAGTGGATGCTGTGGATAATATAGAAACACGCTTTCTCTTGCAGAAAATATGCAAGAAATCAAATCTTCCTCTTGTACATGGATCAATTGGGGGGTGGTATGGACAGGTCTGTTTTATAGCACCTGGAGATGACACGTTAAATTTAATTTACCCGGATAAAAAAGTGGTAGGTGTTGAGAAAGAATTAGGTAATCCAGCGTTTATACCTGCAATGGTCGCATCAATAGAAGTGGCTGAAGTGTTAAAATATGTGCTAAATAAAGGGGACCTTTTACAAAATAAGATGCTCTTTATTGACTTGCTTACTCACGATTATATGGTAATAAAATTAAAATGAACACCGAATAGTTTTATTCAGTATTACTGTTCTTAGATTAATCAATATTATTGAATTTACTCGTTATGGGAGGTACTTAAAATAGATCGTTCAAGTATTCAAAAGGAAAAAATCTTAAGAAATGCCTTTTTATTATTTAAAGAAAAAGGATACTCAAACACAACAACTAGAGAAATAGCTGAATTTGCCCAAATTAACAAAGGTTTGCTTCATTATTATTACAAACAAAAAGAAGACATAATATTTGAAATGTATAATGATCTTCTAAACGGTTTATATAGCTATGTTGAAAATGAGTATAGTTCCAAGGTAGATGGATTTACATATTATGCAGTTGTAAATAATTTATTTTTTAAAACAATATCATCTAGACCTTATTTAATAAGTAACTTATCAGATATTATTTTAAATAGAAACTTAACAAGAATAAAAACCGAAAAGTCCGCTGATTTATGCTATAAAATTTTTAATGATTTTGACATACCAATAACAGAATACAAGTTATATTTAGCTGTAACCGTTGCATTAGGGGCAGAGACAGAATTGATTTTAAATATTAATGATGGAAAGCTTAAAATGACCTATGATAAATTAGCTAAAACAACTAACAAATTATTGTTTACAATGTTGAAAATTAAGGAATCTGAGATAAAGGTTATTATTTCTGACTCAACAAAAATATCTGATACTATCAATGTGGATTTGATTTTGGAATATTTAATAAGCAGTTATAGCTGGCTTCAAAGTTAACTTATATCTTACATTTATACCATGGGAATAATAAATAGTATATAATTTAGAATAATATCACAAATTATGGAAATAATATAATTTGTGATATTTTATTTTTATGGAGGTATATATGAAGGTAGGAATTCCAAAAGGGTTGTTATATGACAAGTATCATCCCTTCTTAATTACTTTTTTTAGTGAACTAGGGGCAGAGATTATTACTTCAGTCAATACAAACAAGGATATTTTAGACGAAGGAGTTAAATATTGTGTAGATGAAGCATGTCTTCCTATTAAAATATTTCATGGACATGTGGCATCTATAAAAGATAAATGCGATATTATTGTAATTCCAAGAATTATGCAGCTAAGAAAAAATGAATTTGTATGTCCCAAATTTTGTGGACTTCCTGAAATGATATTAAATTGTATTGAAAATATGCCACCAACTATTTCTGAGCCAATTTATGCAACTAACAAAAAAAGTTTATACAAATGGGCAAAGGCTGCAGGTAGAAACATTACAATCAACAATTTTAAAATTAAGAGAGCATTTATTAAAGCGTATGAAGAACAAAGCAAATATAAAATGGGCATTTTAGACGAAGAATACAATCTGAAAGTTGCTTTAATAGGACACCCCTACAATATTTATGATAATTTTACAAATATGAATTTAGTTAAAAAACTCAATAATTTAGGTATAGGCGTTGAAACAATGGAATTTACTGATGATTTAATAATTGGTTTGGAAATTAAAGAATTGTATAAAAAACCATTTTGGACATACCTTAGAGAAAATTACGGATTTGCAATGAATGTGGTAAAAGAAAAAAAAGTTGATGGAATAATATATATTTCATCTTTTAACTGTGGAACTGATTCTATAATAATAGAGCTTATTAAAAATAATGTAGGCAATTTCCCGTTTTTAACATTGAAAATTGATGAACATACAGGAGAGGCAGGAATTAATACAAGAATAGAAGCTTTTGCAGATATGTTAGAAAGGAAGGTGCTAAATGAAAGCAACATTCCCACACATGGGTAATGTATGTATTGGTGTTAAAACACTTTTTGATGGCCTTGGAATAGACTATGTAGTTCCTCCAGAAATCAACAAAACCACATTAGAGGTAGGTTCTTTATGCTC
This sequence comes from Sedimentibacter sp., assembly GCA_041821225.1. Classification (GTDB taxonomy): domain Bacteria; phylum Bacillota; class Clostridia; order Tissierellales; family Sedimentibacteraceae; genus Sedimentibacter. The sequence goes on along the minus strand of JBGUET010000280.1, from coordinate 970 downwards.
ACCTGAAGAAATATGTCTTCCATTTAAAATTATGATTGGTAATTTTATTCAAGCAGTTGAACAAGGAGCTGATACAATTATTATGCCTGGTAGCTGCGGTCCCTGTAGATTTGGAGAATATGCTGAGTTACAAATGAATTTACTAAAAAACATTGGTCATGATTTGAATTTCATAGTATTAGATTATCCAAAGGATATCGGCCTAAAAGAGTTGTATAAAAGAGTAACTGAAATTTCTTCAAGCAGCAGTAAAAAGACACATGAAAAAATCAAAGCATTTAATGATGCTATTTTGGCAATGAAAATAATTGATAAAATAGAAGAATTATCACATTTTTATGTAGGACTTGAAACAAACAAAGGTGAATGCAAAAGCATACTAAACAACTGCAAGATTGAAGCGATGAAATGCAATAGTTCTAAAGAAAGAATTCGTATTTTAAACTTTTACAAAGATAAGATAAACCACGTATCGTTGAATACAAACAAAAATCCTTTAAAAATAGCAATAATAGGGGAAATATATACGGTGATTGAACCTTATTCGAATTTTTTCATAGAAGATAAACTTATGGATTATGGCGTTTCCTCTAAAAGATTGCTCACTCCTAGTTGGTGGGTTAAAAACGCTATACTTAAGACTTTTAAAATGAATTCTTTAATTACAAAAAAAAATGCAAAAAAATATTTATCTATGGAAATTGGTGGCCATACAATGGAATGTATAGGAGAAGCAGTATCTGCATGCAAAGACGGCTACGATGGTGCCATTCAAATATTTCCAATGGGCTGTATGCCTGAAATAGTTTCAAAAGCTATTCTTCCTTCGGTTTCTAAAGACATGGATTTTCCTATTATGTCATTGGTGGTTGATGATATGACTGGTGAGGCGGGTTATATTACAAGGATAGAGGCTTTTATTGATTTGCTAGAAAGGAGACGACAAAGTGTATTATTTAGGTGTTGATGT
>JBGUET010000279.1:0-3790 GCA_041821225.1 Sedimentibacter sp. | reverse complement strand
TCCATCAAACAATCCTGCTCTTGCCATAAATTGTTTTGCTCCAGCGCCTTCTTCTGCAGCACAGCCATAATATACAACCGTACCAGTTAATGCATTCTGTTTTAAATATTCTTTAACGGCAATGGCTGCTGCCAGGGAACCTGCACCTAGACAGTTGTGTCCACATCCATGTCCTGGAGAACCTTGCTTTATTGGTTTCTTTTTGGGATTTCCAGCTTCTTGACTTAAAATGTCTAATGCATCATACTCACCAAGGAATCCAAATAAAGGTTTACCACTGCCAAAAGATGCTGTAAATGCGGTTGGTATTTCAGCAACTCCTTCTGTTACTTTAAAACCCTCTTGACGAAGAATTTCACACAAAAGTGCTGAAGATTTAAATTCCGCATAGGGAAGTTCTGCAAAATCCCATATTTTGTCGCTAACTTGGAGAATCATATCTTTTTTTTCATTAATTACCTTATTAATAAATTCTAAATCGGTCACAACTTACCTCCCAATAGTATTATAGAACCTTACTTAAAAATTCAATGGTCCGCGGATTTTGCGCATGATTGAAGATGTAATCAGGTGTGCCTTGTTCCTGTATAATACCTTCATCCATAAATAAAACGCGGTCGCTTACTTCTTTTGCAAAGGCCATTTCATGTGTTACTATGACAATTGTCATTCCTGATACAGCTAGGTCTTTAATAACATCTAAAACTTCTTTTACCATTTCAGGGTCAAGGGCGCTTGTTGGTTCATCAAATAGAATAACATCTGGTTCCATTGCTAGTGCCCTTACTATTGCAAGTCTTTGCTTCTGTCCTCCAGAAAGCTTTGTTGGATATACATTTTTTTTATCAATTAAACCAACACGTTCTAAAAGTTCGCAAGCTTGTTTTTCAGCTTCATTCTTAGGTATCTTTTTTTCTAAAACTGGCGTTAATGTAATGTTTTCTATTACTGTCAGATGAGGAAATACATTGAAAAGCTGAAAAACCATACCGATTTTTTGTCGGTGTTTATCTACATTAACTTTCTTGCCTGATAAATCTATGCCTTCGAAAAAAACCTTGCCACTTGTAGGCTTCTCAAGAAGGTTTAAACAACGTAAAAATGTACTTTTACCGCTTCCAGAGGGACCTATAATTGACACAACTTCTCCCTCGTGTATAGCTTCTGAGATGTTTTTCAGAACTTCTAATTTTTCAAATGATTTACAGAGGTTTTCAACTCGAATTAATTCACGATTACTCATTTCTGTTCAGCCTCCTTTCAAACATGTTCAAAAATTTGGTTAAAATAGTTGTTACCATAAGATAGATAACACCTACAATAATAAGTGAAGGAACTGCTAAAAATGTTGCTGATTGTACTGTTCTGTAGGAAGTCATAAGTTCCTGTACAAAAAAGACAGATGCCAAAGATGTTTGTTTTACCATAGTAATATATTCGTTGCCAAGGGCAGGCAGAATATTTTTAATAGCCTGTGGTAAAATGATTTTTCTCATTGCATTAAAATTAGTAAGTCCTAGGCTTTTGGCTGCTTCAGTTTGACCCTTATCAACTGCTTGTATTCCTGCTCGAATTACTTCTGCAACATATGAGCTTGCGTTAACAATGAGTGCAATTATAATACATGCCGTATCGGAAAGTCGAAACGGAACTACTTTAGGAAGGATTAACCAAAAAAAATACAATTGCAATAATATTGGAGTACCACGTAGTACTCCAATATAAAGTGTTGTTATCCAATCTAAAAATTTGATTTTCGATAACTTCATAATTGCAATTATTGTGCCGATAAATGTTGCTATTAAAACAGTAATTGCGGCAAGCCACAAAGTGCCCACCAATCCATTTAAATACACGTAGTCATATTTTGCCCATAGATTTATGATTGTTTGAATCATTTTTTGTACTCCTTTTTGTCATGCCATTTAGCTGCATAGAGAATCAATAATAATGAATTTATCACAGTAAATGAGACAATGTCTAATTGTTACAGACCTAAGTTTGTTGCATATTCGTTATATTCTTTATGCCACTCTTCGTATTTACCAGAACTTATTAATTTATCAATTATTTCATTAATTTTAGCTGTAAGCTCATCTTCCCCTAAAGGGATACCAATTCTATTTCCTGCAGTTGATTCATCTTCTGTAAATTTAAAATTTTCCACAATCATAAGTCCACAATCAACATTTGCATCAATATAAAGCTGCCCTGTAGGAATATAAGTTGCACATACATCAGCTTTGTTTTCCTGAACCATTAAAAAGCCGTCTGTTGTAGTTGAAACACGTTTGAATTCTTTGTATTTTGGTATTTGGTCATTAACAAAAAGTTCTTGCAATGAACCACTTTGTGCAACAACGATTTTATCAGATATGTCATCAGGTCCTTTTATGTTTGCCGCATCTTCTTTTCTAATAAGTAAACCATGTCCATCTCCAGCCTCTGCAAAATAGTAGCCTTTAGTCATGTTCATAGCTTCAGCTCTTGCTGGTGTATAAGATAATGCTGAAATTGCCATATCATATTTTCCTTCTGTAATACTGCTTAAAACTGCAGAAAATTCCAAAGGTACTACGCGCAGTTCAACACCCAGTTCATCTGCAATGTATTGTGCTAGTTCAATGTCGCTTCCAACATATTGCTCATTACCTTTTTTGCTTGGGTCTATGAATTCATATGGAGGAAAATATGGCTCTGTGGCAACTTCCATGTAACCACGTGCCAAGATGTCTTCTAGACGATTTGTAGCTTGTATTGGTTCGGTTTTATCTTTTGCTGCGCATCCACTTACTAATCCAACTAAAATGCATAGGGCTATAATAAGTGTTAATATTTTTGTGCTTTTTTTCATAATAATTTCTCCATTTCTATTATCCATAATTGGCAAAACGAATAAACAGTATATTTAAACAATTGCTTGTCCTAGTATCTTATTTAAAATACGGAATAATGTATTCTAAATGGATACAATTTTATATTTGGTTTAACCTCATTTTGTCTTAATGCTATATTTATATCATATTTCAATTCTATTATCAAGATTTTTATTAGATAAAAACAAAATTTTAATTTTTTTTATCTAGTACTTCTTTTACTAAATATACAAATAAACTTATACCTATTTAAAATATCAATATTAATTGATGAAGATACTTATTCGTTTGCAATTTTTTCGTATTCAAATTTCCAAGTAAGAAACGTAATTTAATAAATCATTTATAGTACAAACAATAATCATATTATGTAATAATTGCAAAAAAGGTAATATATTTTTTTCAAATTTGACTATTAGTAAAAAATGATGTATAATGAAATATATTATGTAAATTTACAATATGTGAGGTATTGTTAGGTGATATAAGATTTGTTATTCGAGGAGGTAGTAGCTTGGAATTTATTGGGGAATTAATTACACATAAAGTTTTTGGCGTTGGAAAAATAACGGAATTAAATGAAAGTTGTATTAAAATAAAATTTAATGATATTGAAGAAGAGAAAGATTTCATATATCCTGATGCTTTAGATTCATACTTAGAACTGACAAATAAAGTATTATCAAAACAGGTGGAATCTGAATTGGCTGATTATAGATTGAAAAAAGCGGAAAGAATCAAGCGAGAAGGATTGAAAAAAGAGGCTTTACGCTCAGAAAAGGCGAGACTTGAGAAAAGTAAAACTAGAGCAAAAAAGGCTGTAATTAAGGATTTTGATTCTAACATTGTTTATAAATGTAATTATTGTGATGGCGGAAGCACTAATGGTAGCATGGGATATAAAGGTGTATGTA
>JBGUET010000278.1:0-3876 GCA_041821225.1 Sedimentibacter sp. | reverse complement strand
GATGAAGTATTAATAGAGACCATTTATCACCAATTATATTTAATGTCTGAGCTATATTACAGGGCATATTGTATTGAATTTTCATTTTTTTCTCCTTGTAATTAACTGTGAAATTTTGTATGCATGTTTTTAGTATTTTCTTAAACTACAAGTGATTAAATGCATGTTTTTCTACTTATTATAGATTATTAACATAATTTATAATTTAATGTATTTCTATAGCTAAGAATTCTTTATATTTCTCTTGCATTAAAAATAACATAGTAACTTCATTTTGTCAAGTTACTTTATAAAATATATTTATAAAATAGTTGTAAATTTATTTATATGTGATAGGATATTTTATGAATTAATGTTTTTTAAATGAAAATAAGCCAAATAATATAGTAGGAAGAATAGGAGATGGTTAATATTATAAGTTTTAAGTGTTTGACAATTGATGATAAAGAATTAGTAGAAAATTATGTTGATAAAAACAAATTAGAATCGTACGAATATTTGTTTTCATCGTTATATATGTGGAGAAAACTTGATAATGTAAAATATTCAGTAATAAATAATGCACTTGTAATAGAGAAAAACGAGGAAGGCAAAGGAACATTTTATGCCCAGCCCTTGGGATACAACAAAGAAAATTTAGTAGATATTGTGGATAAACTCATTGATAGAAATACAAACTACACAGACAGGGATTATTTGTTTGGAGATGTTGATGAAAAATTTATTGAAGATTTAAAAAAGCATACAGATTTAAAATTCGTGGCAAAAGAAGATGTGGATGATTCTGAATATGTGTACAATACAAATGACTTAATTGAACTTAAAGGGAAAAAATATCATGGGAAAAAAAATCATGTAAACTCATTTGAAAAATCATACAGCTATACAATTCATAAAATCGACAATGAGAAAGTTATAAATGACTGTTTATCATTGCTTTACAAATGGCATGAAGAGGTCGCTGTAACAGTTGACAAGGAAATGTTAATGGAAATTGGTGCAATAAAAGACTTGTTTAAAGAGCTTCATTTATTTGATTTAAAATCCATAGCGATATATGTTGCGGATGAATTGGTGGGTTTTGCTGTTGGGGAAATGGTGACGGAAAAAATGGCTGTAATACATGTTGAGCGAGGGGAAATATCCTATAAAGGTGTTTATGCGTTTTTAAACAAGAAATTTCTAACAGAGAGCTTTGCTAATACTGAATTTGTAAATAGACAAGAAGATACAGGGAATGAAGGACTAAGGAAGGCAAAGCAATCATATCATCCAGCAAAAATGGTTAAAAAGTATTTAGTAAAATTATGCAAATAAAAATATTATTATTGACAGTATATTTTTTAGGCGGTATAATTAAATGAGTTTCACGAGGTGTAGAATGAATATTAAATTATTAATCGTACAATTGCATCATCATAGATACAGGGTTTGTAAGTGATCTTTAGTTAAAGTTCACAGATTACAAGCTCTATTCGTCTTATAGAATTTAGACTTGTATCTGTGGTGAATAAATAAGAGTAAAACCACTTGATATTAGTCAAGTGGTTTTTTGTATGCCCTAACCCCATTTTTTCGACTGTAAGGAGAAAAAAATGGCGGTAGGTCAACCGCAACGAATTCCCAATATATGCGACCAGAGGGAGCAAATATATTGGAGAATGAGACTGCGTTATGCCCGCCAGTGACGAGTAAGTCATGGTTAAAATGGCGGTAGGGCAACCGCAACGAAATTTGGCACTATAAAAAAGTAATTCAAGGAGGAAATATGAAATTTTTAAATATTGAAGATGAAATGGAATTTTTTCAAAAAATGTTTATATTAAGAAGAGAAATAGAAAGTTTTTTATTTGAGGAAGGATATATGAGTATTGAACCTTCCATATTTGAAGGGTACGATGAATTTACATGCGTCAATTCAAGGATCAACAAAAAATCAACGGTTAAACTGCTAGATAACAACAGTGAAATTTTAATTTTATCACCGGATATAACTACAGGTATAGTTAACAAATTTATGCCGAGATGGGAGCTTGGAACTAAGCTAAAAATGTTTTACTACGGTAAAACATACAAACACAATGGAATAGGCATAAAAGAAAACAGAGAAATGGGCGTAGAAATAATAGGAGAAAAAAATCAAAATACAGATGAAAACATATTAAATACTGCTATAACAATTATAAGTAAATACAGCAATAAATATTTATTTGAAATAGGAAACAGCAAATTTCTTAAAGGTATAATGCAGGCTTGTTCTTTTAACAAAGAAGATTATGAAAATATTTTGGATTTACTGTATTTAAAAAACAGACAGGAGCTTAAGGAATATTTATCTAAACTACCATACAAGGAGCCCATGAGTACCTTGGTAAATATTTTCGACTTAGAAGGAAGTTTTTCTGAAATTACAAATCAGCTTAAAGGCTTATATTCAAATGATTTAATGAATCAAGGAATAGAAGAACTTAGAAATATTGATGAATATATGAAAAATGTCACTGATAAAATAACTTATGACCTCTCCATGGTTTCAGAACTTAGTTATTACGACGGTGTAATATTCAGAGGATACATTGACGGTTCTAACAAGGAAATTATCAAGGGTGGTCGGTATGATTCCTTTACAGAACAATATGGTTATAAAATACCTGCCATTGGATTTATTGTAGAGTTAGATGAATTGATAAAAGTTCTGTACAAGGAGGAACAGTAATGAGTTTGACAATTGCAATACCAAAAGGAAGATTAGGAAGTCAGGCTATTGACATGTTTAAATCATCAGGTATTGGTGAGTCAATAGATGAAAGTTCAAGAAAGCTTGTATTTAAAGACGAGAAACTAGATATTACATTTTTGCTCTTGAAAAATTCTGATGTTATAACATATGTTGAAAGCGGAGTTGCTGACATAGGAATTTCAGGAAAAGACATGATAATGGAAAATGGGTCTGATATTTATGAATTGTATAAAATGAATATAGGCAAATGCAAAATGGCAGTAGCAGGGAAAAAAGGAAGAAAAATATTCAAGGATGATACAATAATAAAAGTTGCAACAAAGTTTCCGGAAACAGCAAAAAAATATTTCAACAGCAAGGGGCAAAAAATTAAAATAATAAAACTTAACGGTTCTATAGAGCTTGCTCCTATATTAGGACTTTCAGACGTTATTGTGGATATTGTGGAAACTGGAAATACTTTAAAGGCAAACGGATTGGAAGTTTTTGAAGATATGTACAACATTAATGCAATGATTATATCAAATAAAATAAGCTATAAGTTTAAGAGAAAAGAAATTAAGGATATAATAGAATTAATCAGAAAAGAGGATGAAGGCTATGGTGAAAATAATTGAAAAAGAAAAAATACAAAATTTTCTAGAGGATCTTCAAAATCGCAATGCTCAGGATTACGATGATGTGTATGAAGTCGTTGATAATATATTGAATGATGTAAAAGAAAATAAAGATAAAGCCGTGAAAAAATACACTTATGAATTTGACCAGGTGTATTTGGATAATATAGAAGTTACAAAAGAGGAAATAGAAGAAGCTTTTAATACTATTGATGAAAAATTACTAGAAACAATTAAAAGAGCCAAAAAAAATATTGAAATATTTCATGACAAACAAAAGAGAAGTGGCTATCAATACAAGACTGAAGGCAAGGATATACTCATTGGTCAGCTAGTAAATCCAATAGAAAAAGCAGGAATTTATATACCTGGAGGAAAAGCTGCCTATCCATCCACAGTGTTAATGAATGCAATTCCAGCAAAAATAGCAGGTGTCAATGAAATAATAATGATTACTCCTCCTCAAAAGGATGGGAAAATAAAGGATTCAATTTTAGTGGCAGCTTCATTATCTGGAGT
>JBGUET010000277.1:0-3887 GCA_041821225.1 Sedimentibacter sp. | reverse complement strand
CCAAGTATTGGCATAAATGCCTGAAAAAAGCCGAAAGCTAAAGCGGTGGAAAGAATTTGTTTTTTCTTTATGTTGCTAAAACACATACCATTTGAAATTGAAACGGCACAAGCATCCATGGATAAGCCTATTGATGTTAATAATAATGTAATTAAGCCCATAATTTCTCCTTAGTAAAATTAAAGACTCATGCACGCTAATAGCAATGCATGAGTCTCGTTATTTAATGTAAGCCAGATCAATTGATCATTATGTTGACTTACAACACTTTCGTGCAAACTACTCCCTCATGAAGTTTTTTAATTATAACATGGGTATTTTTAGTATTCAAGCTTAATATGAGTTTTTAAGGGATTGTTATAAAATTAATGAACATATTAAAGAAAATTAACAAATAATAATTGATATATGTCACAAAAGGAGTATAATATAATTAAAATATGACATATGTCAAAAACATGGAGGTAATTATGTCTTATAGTCCATCTTTAGGAAGCACATTAACTCATACCAAAATGAGGACACCGGAAAACGTTTCAGAATTTTCTGGAATGTGTGCAGTATGTACAGCAAATTGTATAGGAACTTGTGAAATAGGTTTGTCAGCAGTACGAGGTTCAGAAGCAATTTATCCATATGAAACAGATGTGAATCAATTTGCTTCAGAAAAAAACTACCCTTTGGATTTTTCGCATTTTAATATTAATGGAAGGGTGTTTGGCGCTGAAGGTTGCGAAGAAAATCCAGAACAAGCAACTTTTTCAAATGCTAATATAACTATTGATTTTGGGAAAAAGAATGTAATTAAAATGAAAGCACCAATAATTATGCCTGCAATGGCTAAATTAAATTGGAGAGATTATTATGCTGGGGCTGCTTTAGCGGGAGTATTAGTTGTAATAGGAGAAGATGTTGTTGCAAAAGATAAAAATTTAGTTTTAGAAAATGGGAAAGTAGTAGATTCTCCATTAATTGAGGAAATGCTTCAATCCTTCAGACAGTATTACAGAGGTTATGGGGATGTTATTCTTCAGGCAAACTATGATGATGAATATTTAGGCGTCTTAGATTATGCAATAACAAAGCTTGGTGTAAAATCAGTAGAACTTAAATTTGCTCAGGCAGCTAAAGGTATTCAAGGTATGGGAAGAGTTAAAAATATTGACGATGCCTTGAAGTTTCAAAAAATGGGATATTTAGTTTACCCTGACCCTTCAGATCCTAAAATTGCTGAAAATTATAAAGCAGGGAAAGGACAGGTTTTCGAAAGAATAGGCAAGCTTCCAATTTGGAACGAAGAAATATTAGTGAATCGTGTAGCTGAATTAAGGAAACTTGGGGCAGAACATATATGTTTTAAAACTGGTCCATTTGATCCCAAAGACTTAATACGCATTATAAAAATTGCATGCATGGCGGATGTCGATTTAATTACATTTGACGGAGCTGGTGGTGGAACAGGAAATAGTCCAGTAAAAATGATGAATGAATGGGGAATTCCTACAGTTTATTTGGAAAGTATAATCCATGATATATTGAAAAAAATGAAGAGTAAAAATTACAATTTGCCTCAAATTGCAATAGCAGGTGGCTTTGCAACAGAAGACCATATATTTAAAGGTTTATCACTAGGGGCTCCTTATATACAATTTGTTGCTGTTGGAAGAGCAAGTATGGCTGCAGCCACTTCAGGCAAGCAAATTGGGGAAGCAATAAGTGCAGGCAATGTTCCAAAAGATTTACAACGTTTTGGAACTACTAAGGAAGAAATATTTGGAGAAATAAGAGAGTTGAAACTTTATTATGAAAATGCAGCAGAAATTTCAACAGGTGCAATTGGTGTATATTCATATATAAATAGAATATCCGCAGGATTGAAACAGTTAATGGCCTTAAATCGTAAGTTTAGCATAGAATATATAGATAGAAGTGATATTGTACCTATGACAGAACTAGCTGCACAGGTTACGGGATTAGATACATATGATGACATTTTAGTTAAAAGTTTGGAAGAAATTTAAAATTAAAGTTTCGTACTCATCTTAATGGGTATAGTTAGTATTGAGTTATGATTCAAACTAGGAGGTATATATGAAAGAAATAAAAGCAGGCTGTGGGGTAGTTGAAGACAAAGACAATCTAAAGCCAGTACTTGCTGAAGAAATTTTTATACCTGAAAAAATGTTGAAGGAGGAACAAAAGATGATTAAAGTTGGAAAAGCAGCACCAATTTTTTCTGCACCAGCGTTCTTAGATGGGAAATTTGTAAATGTTGGCTTAGAAGAATTTAAGGGTAAATGGGTATATTTATGTTTTTATCCTGGAGATTTTACATTCGTTTGAGCTACAGAAGTAGCAGCAGTTGCTGCTAAGAATGATGAATTTAAAGAATTAGGAGCTCAAGTGTTATCTTGTAGCGTTGATTCAGTGTTTACACATAAAATGTGGAATGATAATGAATTATCAAAAATGATAGGAAAAGATATGCCATTCCCAATGCTTTCAGATCAGAATGGGGAAATAGGAAAAATGTACGGTATATATGATGAAGAGTCAGGAGTTGAAACAAGAGGCAGATTTATTATTGACCCTGATGGTATTGTTCAAGCTTTTGAGGTTCTTACACCTCCTGTTGGAAGAAATGTATCTGAAGGAATAAGACAGTTAAAAGCATTTCAGTTAGTTAGAAAGACAAAAGGCGGAGAAGTAACTCCTTCTGGATGGAAGCCAGGCAAAAAAACATTGAAACCAGGACCTGAACTTGTGGGAAATGTATGGAAAGAGTGGAATGTAAAAGAAGCTTTTGACGAATAATAATAGTGTAAAAGTCCCTAGTTATTTATAATGACTAGGGACTTTTTGTATTCTAAATATAAAATTGTTATTGACATATGCCATGTAGAAGAATATAATCTAATTAAATGACATATGTCATAAACAATTTGATAAAAACGGAGGATTAATATGAAAATTGCAATGCCAGTAGATGAAAATAATATGGAAAGTAACATATGTATTTCTTTTGGGCGAACACCTTATTTTTTAATATATGATACTGAGTTAAACGAAAGTGAATTTATGATTAACAGTGCTGCTGAAAGTCAAGGTGGAGCAGGTATAAAGGCTGCTCAGCTTATTGTAGATAAACATGCTGATGCATTAATAACTCCAAGATGTGGAGAAAATGCGGCAGATGTTTTAAAAACAGCAAACGTCAAAATATATAAATCAATGAATGATTCAATAAAAGATAACATAGAAAATTTGAAATCAGGAAAATTATCATTATTAGATGAAATACATGCTGGATTTCATAATCATGGGGGAAAATAACATGAAGATTGCTGTATTAAGCGGAAAAGGAGGCACTGGAAAAACATTGGTTTCAGTTAATCTAGCTGCAGCCTCAAAAGATGCTTATTACATCGATTGCGATGTAGAGGAGCCAAACGGTCATCTTTTTTTCAAGCCTGTAAATATTAAGACAGAAAAAATAACTGTAAAGATTCCCTTAGTAGACGAAGATCTTTGTAATGGGTGCAGAAAATGTGTAGAATTTTGCAAATTCAACGCATTGGCTTACGTAAATGATAAACTTATTTTGTTTGATGAAATTTGTCATTCCTGTGGTGGCTGTTCAATTCTTTGCCCAGAAAAAGCGTTGAGTGAAGTAGAAAAAGAAGTTGGAGAAATACAAGAGGGAGTTTCTGAAGCAATTAATATAATAACTGGAATATTGAATACAGGTGAACAAACTGGTGTATCGATTATTAAAAAGTTATTATCGAAAAATACTGAAAATAAAAAATATACATTTATTGATTGTCCCCCGGGTAGTGGGTGCAGTGTAATGGAAAGCATCAAGGATGCAGATTACTGCATATTAG
>JBGUET010000276.1:0-3909 GCA_041821225.1 Sedimentibacter sp. | reverse complement strand
CAGCTTTTCTGATTAACCCAATATCATCCTTCGTAGCCCCTGTAAATGATCCTTTTTTATATCCAAACAATTCGCTTTCTAAAAGTTCTTTTGGCATTGCCGCACAATTTATTGCTATAAAGGGTTTACCTGCCCTATTGCTGCTGCTATGGATTGTCTGTGCTATTAATTCCTTACCAGTTCCACTTTCACCAGTTATTAAAACAGTTGCATTAGTATCCTTTATTTTATCTACTACATTTTTAATATCTTCCATCGATTTTGAGTTGCCAATAGGTGTTCTACGCAAATGTCCTTGCAACAAGTCTAACTCATTTTTTAAATTCAGCTTTTCAGAAGCTGTATTTAGTAGAATTAAAAGCTGATCGTTATCAATCGGCTTTGTTATAAAATAATAGGCACCAGATTTAATAGCTTTAATTGAATTTTCAATTGTTGAATAGGCAGTCATAATTATTATTGCAGCATTGGGGTCCATGGCAAGCAACTCGTCCATGAGAATAAGTCCGTTGCCTTCTGATAATCTTAAATCCAGTAATACTAATTTAATTTTCTCTTCAATAAATATACTCTTTGCATCATTAATATTGTCACTTGTATAAACCTGGTAGTAATCTTCAAGCAGAAATCTAAGAGCTCGCAGTATCTTTATTTCATCATCCACAATCAATATTTTAGTTTTCATTTCTTACTCCCTTCTCTACTTCAAGTAATACAAATAGACCACTTGCGTTTTCATTATTTTTAGCCGTTATTTTTCCGCCATTTTCTTCCACAAGTTTTTTAACAATAAACATGCCTACACCATTTCCATTGTCTTTTGTAGTATAAAATGGTTCGAATATATAGTTTAAAGATCTTTCATCCATCCCACATCCATTGTCTAAAAACTCAATATTGACTGTTTTCCCATCAATGTATCCATTTATTTTCATTCTTGGATTAACAGTGCAAACAAGTGCATCCTTGCTATTTAGCAGGATATTTATAACAATTTGTTTAAAATGACTTGAATCAAACTCAATATAAATATCCTCAGAGATTTTTATATCTAAATTGATTTCTCTAATTTGTAATTTTATGAATTTAATAGTATTTTCTATCTCGTTTTTAAGGTTCAATACTTTTATTTGTGGCTTTCTTGGAGAAGTATACTCCATAAATTCCTTAATTAAGTTATCTATTCTATCTATCTCTTCAGGAATATCTTCTGAAGCTGCAATCATAAATTCTTTATTTTCCAACTTATTCTTCATTTGAGCTGTGTAAATCTTTATAGATGTTAAAGGATTTCTAATTTCATGGGCAAGAGAAGATATTATTTTATCCATAAATTGAAGTTTGTCATAATTTCTCAACTCATTTATAAGAACCTTTTCTTCTCTAGTTTTAACTTCTATTATTCTATTTAATTTTCTATTTATCAAATGGACACTAAAAATTATTAATGAAAGTATAAATAAAGAAAACAAGAGTATTATAATTTGTATTTCAGTTTCTTTGCTTGTATTTCTTATGGGAGTCCCAAACCACTTTCTATGTAATGCATCGTACATGCCATTATTTTGTATTTCGTCTAAACCTAAATTAAGTTTTCTTAATAATTCCAGATTATTCTTTGAAACCGCCATAGCATACTTTTGCTCATTAAGTGTCTGCCCTACTATTTTAATTTCATCAATCCGATTTTTTTCCTTGCAAATGTAGTTAACCGTAAGAGTATTTCCAACCATTGCTTCTACTTTACCTTCAAAAAGAGCTGCAACTACTTCTTCAATGGTATCATATTGAATTATTGTAATATCCTTAATCTTATTTAATTCAACATATACTATATCTTCCTTTAATACTGCAACAATTTTCCCCACAAGGTCAGAATTATTATTAATAGAGTAGTAGTTATTTCTCACAAAAATAGATTGGGAATTTAGCAATAGAGAATCTGTAAAGTTAAACATGGTTCTCCTATTGTCAGATTCTTTCATCCCTTGTATCATATCTGCCTGACCTCTTTCTACGGAATAAAATGCATCTTCCCATTTCATTGGTATAAATTCAAACTCCATACCCGTAACAAGACTTATTGCTTTAAGTAGGTCTACATTAAATCCTTTATAAATACCATCACTGTCTAAAAATTCATAGGGGGGAAATTTTATATCTCCAGCTACTTTTATAGTCTCTACATTCCCCAAGCCGTATGCAGCAGGCATATTAATAAGAAATATCAATAAAAGCAAAGCAGTAGTTCGTTTTATCATTTAAGCTGCCACTCCAATCTATTACACTAGTAGTTTCTATACTACCATACAAAGTTAACAAATTCTAGAAAAGGTTTGTCTAATATAAAAAGATACCCCTGTGAATTTAACAGAGGTACCGTCTACTTATTTTTATTTTTCTAGTTTGAATTCAGTAATGATTATAGGTGATAGGCCGTTTAAAATTTCTACTTTCTCTTCATTTTCAGTTTCCACAACCCATAAGGAAAATGCTTCTACTTTTGTTTTTTCATCATGATTGGACATCTTTAAAGTAAATTCATTTACAGAGAAAAAAGTAACTATTTCTGATCGTTTAAGAATATATTCTTCGCCCTCATTAAGTATTTGCATTTTAGAAATGCATCCACTTTTTACGATAAAATTATAATCTCTGCAGTCTAAAGTATTCTTTGAAAAAGTATTCCAAGATCCGTCGAAGTAATCTATTTCGTATTTTTTCAGGTTTCTGTCATAAATGCCCTTATGGTTCAAGAGAAGTTCTCCTTCTAATGGAAGAATATATCTTTGGTATCCAGTGAAATCTGAAAATGTAGATTCTGTAGAAGTAAATGTTGCAGATGAAATTCTCCACAAAAAATCCCTATCAGAAAACACTGCATCATCTGGGTAAATCAATAATTGTGTTGTCTCTCCACCAGCCCATTTTGTGGTCACAAAGTCTTCCCTTTTTACATTCATTTCTTTCATACATTCACCATTCCTTTAAACTAATTTAAGCTCCTTTATCACTCTATTAAATTCTTCTAACTTTTCTTCATCTTTAACTAGTGGAAGATTTACTTCTATATTCATTAAGCATCCATTGGTTCCAACCTTTGCTAACTCATAGCCTATTGCTAGGTCAGAATGACAGTTTGGATTAGTCTTGCCTTCTAGCTCTACCCCAATATCATAAACCCTTCGACAAAGTTTTGCATTTTTCATAGGAGCAGTAGCACCAACTATTCCTGCGTTGGATATTGCTTTTTTTCTTATTTCTTTTTCTTCTTCAGTTTCTTTTGGAAGCTTATATGCGTCAATAATAACTCCGTATGCGTTGGCATCGTCCACTATTCCTAACAGGAGGTGATCCCTTAATGCTTCAAGTTCTTTTGCATAATCCATTTGACTTTCAGGAGACATTCCATAATCTTTCTTTTGAGACAATTTGCAAACCATACCTATAAGTCCACAGGCTAAAGCTCCTGATAAGGCTGAGGCACTTCCACCCCCAACTGTAACATCATCTTGATCTAAAACAAGCTTTAATACATTTATATAATCCATGATTTTCCTCCTCTTATCTCTTCTACTCAATTAATACTATAAGGGCTCGCAGAATGCAAGCCCCAAAGTTAAATAATTCTAAAAAATATTATTGTTCGTCAAGCAATCTCTTTTCTAATATTTGATCGATGCCAAAATTTTCAATTTGCAAATAGTATTCAGCAACATCAAGCAGAGATTTCATAGGTATTGTTCCAATTACTTCGCTTCCAACTACATTTACGCCATATCTTCTTGCTTCCATCTTTACCATTTCAAAAGCCTGATATACAGAGGATTTTTCATAGTTTACCAGGTTCATAGAAACTTGTGTTTGATTTCTCTCTTCAAGTTTAAGTCCTATGGCCTTTACATATCT
>JBGUET010000275.1:0-3929 GCA_041821225.1 Sedimentibacter sp. | reverse complement strand
CAATTTAAAAGAAGCCATAAAACTAGGAAATTTCAGAGAGGATTTGTACTACAGAATTAATGTAATAAACATTGTTGCCCCTCCACTTAGAGAAAGAATTGAAGATCTCGACTTGTTGGTACCTCATTTTATTCATAAGTACAGAATATCTTATAACAAAGAGGTTAAGGGTATAACGGATGATGCTATGAATCAACTTAAATCTTATGAATATTTTGGGAATGTAAGAGAACTTGAAAATATTATTCAAAGGGCAGTCTTGTTGTGCGGAGAAAAATTAATTGGTGTTGATTCGTTGAATCTTAAAAATTCTAACATGATAAAAAGAAATGATGATATAAGTGATAAATATATAAAAATATATGAAGGGGAAACGTTGAAGGAAATAGAGAGAAAGGCCATAGAATTTGCCTTGAAAAATAATGCACAAAATAGAAAATGGACTGCTGATAGCCTTGAAATGAGTGAAAGGTCTCTAAGATATAAGATTAAAGAATACAAGTTATAAATGAGAAACCCAAGTAAAGACAAGCAGAATTTTCACTATGACCGCTTAAATGAATATTTTGCTTGATTTAATCATTTCAAAAAGAGTTGTAACGATTTTAATGTCGATTAAACCTTTTTCGGCATCTTCCACCATAATAGTTTTTACTTTGTTAAATTCTAATTTTTGACGATATGGCCTGTCTGAATATAGCGCATCAAAAATATCTGAAACAGTTATAATCCGTGTTACTGTATCAATTTCTTCACCCTTGAGGCCTTGAGGATAACCGCTGCCGTCTAGTTTTTCGTGATGGTGCAAAATTGGTTTTAATGCGGGTCCTAAATTTTTCAAAGATCTACAAATTTTTTCCCCAACTTGAGGATGCTCCATAACAATTGCAAATTCTTCATTGTTTAGTTTGTCAGGTTTATTAAGTATATTGTCGCTTATGCAAATTTTTCCAATATCATGGATTACTCCTACAAGTTCTAGTATCTCTATGTCCTTTTGTTTTAAACCTAGCTCTTTCCCCAGACTTTTGGCAATCATTGCAACTCTTCTTGTATGTCCATCGGTATATACGTCTCTGGCCTCGATTACATTTGCCATGGATACCATTAAACTCTTAATTCCTTCAATTTCCTCACTGTATTCATAGCTTATAAATTCATACAAACGGTTGATTTCCGAATTTCTGTTTTCCAAATCTATTATTTTTTTATCCAATGAAGAAGATAAATCTTTCTTTTCCAAAGCATTCATCACAATTTTAACAAGTTCCTCATTGTTCCAAGGCTTTTCAAGATAATAGTAGACACCAGCCTCGTTTATACTTTTGATGGCATTCTCTTTGTCCGCGTAGCCAGTTAAAAGTATGCTTTCTGTTTTAGGACATAATTTTTTCATCTCCATTAAAAATTCTATGCCATTCATATCTGGCATTAGAAAATCTGAAATAATCACATCAATTTCTTTGTTTTCATTGACGTAACTTAGTGCATCTATTGGATTATTGTAAGTTATAACCTCGTTTTTTGTTCTTAATTTCAACAGCATAGCCACTGTTTTAGTAATCATTATTTCGTCATCAACTACCAGAATTGTTGCCATTTCATACCCCTATTCATTAATTTTTCAGTATTTATTTATTATCAGATTGTTTAAGTGGTATGGTCACTGTAAAAACAGAACCTTCCCCTTCTATTGAATCTACTTTAATACTTCCGTTGTGCTTCTTGATTATATTGTTGCTTAAGGCAAGTCCAATACCTGAACCTGAGCCAGGTTGTTTGGTGGTGAAACCGTACTGAAAAATATTATAAATGTTTTTTTGACTAATGCCGCAGCCTGTATCAGCAATTGTAACATAAACATTTTCTTCATCGTGGTATGTTTTGATTGTTATTTCACCTTTTTTTTCAATTGACTGTATTGCATTTATGAATATGTTCATAAATACTTGATTCATAAGTCCTATGTGACAAAAAACCTTTGGAATATCACCAAATTCTGTGTTGACTACTACACGATTTTTATGCAAGTTTGTTGTTAAGACTATAACACTATTAACACTTTCGTTTATATCTGCTGGCATAAAATTAGCCTGGTCTATCCTTGAGTACATCTTTAAACTTCTAATAATTTTATCTATGCGCTCACATGCTTCTTCAGACAGGTTAGATGCTTCAATGATTTGTTGTTTGATTTCTTTAAATTCGCTTTCATTGCACATATCTTCAGTCATGGAATCTGTAAGGAGTTTAATTATTCCTACATTTGCATTAATAGCCCCAAGAGGTGTATTTATCTCATGAGTGATAGCAGCAGTCAATTGCCCTATGGAAGCCATTTTTTCTGACTGGGTGATTACTTCGTTGTAGTCTAGCATTTTCCTTAACAAACCATTTGTTGCAAGTGATAGCTCGTATACCTCCCGGAAGTCTTCTATGTCAATTTCAAGAGAAGGAGCTAAATTTTCATATTCTTCACCTGCTAGATGATTCAACTGTTCTATTAGCTGATTTATAGGATTCAAAATAGGTTTTGTAAGCTTCTTCGCCAATAAACCCATAATAAACATCACAAGTAGTGCAATAGGAATAACTATCAATACCAGCAAAACATGAACTATTGCAATCAATTTGGGGTCCACACCAACACTTACAACTCCATAAACATCACTATTAGAATCAAGAAGTTCTTTAACAACATAATTGCTGGAAATTTCCTTGATTTTATCTGGCAAATTATCATCAGCCTTTTCCATCCCAATATTAAATATTTCATTTATAAATAAACTTCCGAAACCTCTGTAAACATATTTGTCGTTCAAAACAACCTCAATTGTCATATATGGTACTGTATCATGGAGCTTTTTAATTTCGTTGTACAGTCTTCCGTCATCCCGTGCAGTTGTTTCACCATCTTTCTCAACTACTGACAGATTAATTATGTCTTCTGTTTTTTCAACATAATATTGATCAAGTTTATTTTCAAAAAGATTAAATCCTTGTCCGAATATAATTAACATTACAATGGTCATGGTTATAACAGAAACCATGGTGGTTAGATTAGTTAATCTAAGAATACTATTTAGTAGGCATTTATTTTTTTGCTTTCTTTTCATTGTTCACCTTCAAATGTTTTAATTTTCTATTACAAAAATTTTTTAGAAATTCCAATCAAGTATATATGAAACGAATACGATTTACAAGCAAATATTTGTTGATATTCAGCCGCTTAGAGAATTGTAACAGTCATATTAGCTGAAATTGTTCAAAAGTATGTACCAGAATTAGTTCTTTGCACAATACATCAACTGATTATAACCATAGTTCCTTAAGGTTTACTTGAAAAAATAAACAAGATTTCCATTTAGCAGGGTAAGAAGTAAAATTTACAAGGCACGATGGCGTCCTAAAATCTACCTATAATGAAGACATATTTCATTACAACACGACAGATAAGGCAGAGTTCATTTAATACCTAAATACGTATTTATACATAGCTGTTAATGTCTTTTCAGTATTACAACAAAAATACAAAATATTTTAGAAAATGTTTGCATATGTTAAAAATATGTGGTATTCTTAATAAAATATAATATTTTACTTCAACCGATAATGGCAAAGCTAATGAAAATTAGTGACGCAAAGCTATAGGGCCTTTTAACTGGCAGCCAGCTTCCGAAAGGAGTTTTTTATTTCCTCCATAATCGTTGAAGTAAATAATGGAGGAAATAAAAATGAATAAAAGATTAAGAAAAGTAGTAACCATGATGTTTGTTTTAATTAGTTTGCTAACATTATCTGGACAGGTGGCATTAGCAAGTGAATTTGCAAACGATGGAGTTAGCGAAAAGATTGCTTGCCAAATCGATAAAACGAATGATTATATTTATGATACAATCGCGCAAACTGTGAGGAAAGCAGAAAAAGAA
>JBGUET010000274.1:2220-3936 GCA_041821225.1 Sedimentibacter sp. | reverse complement strand
CTTTAATCTTAATTTTTCTTTTTCAAGTCTTTCTATTTCCTTTTCAAAGTCAATTAAATCGGCCAATGGTAAAAAGATTTCCGTTCCCTCCATAACTGATGATGCTGTATCTTCTATAACTTCAGTTTTGTCATTAACAACTTTAACTTCAGTAATATTTGCCAGTGTGGCAAAATACTGAGCGCCTGTTTTTATAAACTCTTTTGTGTCTTCCTGGGAAGGTAAAAATATAGCTCTTGCTTTTCTTGAAGGAGCAACATTCATTTCAGCTCTTGTATTACGAATGCTTCTTACTGCTTCCATTATAAATTCCATATTTTTTTCTGCATCTTCATAGTTTTCTTCTTGTTCATATAAAGGCCATTGTGATCTTATTAATCTTGAATCAGTATTTGGTAAGAATGACCAAATTTCTTCTGTTATAAAAGGCATAAATGGATGTAATAGTTTAAGCATATCTTTTAAAACTTTGATTAACACAAATAATGCTGTATCTTTATCAGTTTTGTCATCACCGTATAATCTTGGTTTAACAATTTCTATGTACCAGTCACAGTATTCATTCCAAATGAAATCATAAACTCTTTGAGCTCCCATTCCAAGTTCAAATTTATCTAAGTTATCTGTAATTTCTTTTGCTGCTGTATTAACTCTAGATATAATCCATTTATCTTCAATTTTATAATTGTTTTTTGCAGAATCTTCATCAATTAAATCATCTTCTAAGTTCATTAAAACGAATCTTGATGCATTCCATAATTTATTTGCAAAATTTCGGCTTGATTCTAGCCTATCATTGTTGAACCTAGTATCATTACCAGGTGATATTCCTGTCATAAGCATAAATCTTAAGGCGTCTGCTCCATATTGGTCTATAACTTCTAGAGGATCAATGCCATTACCTAAAGATTTGCTCATTTTTCTTCCTTCTGCATCTCTAACCAACCCGTGAGTAAATACATATTTAAATGGTGCTTCACCAGTTGTTTCCAATGCTGAGAAAACCATTCTAACTACCCAGAAAAATATTATGTCATAGCCAGTAACCAAGACATCTGTAGGATAGAAATACTTAAAATCTTCTGTTTCATTTGGCCAACCTAATGTTGAAAATGGCCATAAAGCTGAAGAGAACCACGTATCAAGTACATCCTCATCTTGTTTTACATTTGTGCTATTACATTTGGAGCACTTTTCAGGTGCATCCTTCTGAACCATTATTTCACCGCATTCTTGACAGTAATATGCTGGAATTCTGTGTCCCCACCACAATTGTCTTGATATACACCAGTCTCTAATATTTTCCAGCCAATGAGTGTAAATTTTAGTAAAACGCTCAGGAACAAATTCTACTTGCTTTTCAGAAGCTGCCTTTAATGCTGGCTCTGCAAGAGGTTTCATGTCTACAAACCATTGGTCAGATACTCTAGGTTCAACTATGTTATGGCATCTATAACAAGTTCCAACATTGTGGTCAGTATTTTCTTTTTTTTGCATAAAACCATTGTCTTCTAGTTCCTTTACAAATGCATCTCTACATTCAAAACGGTCCATTCCAATGTATTTTCCTGATTCCTCGTTCATTGTTCCATCTTCATTAAAACAGTTAATTTGCTCTAAATTATGTCTAAGTCCTATTTCAAAGTCATTAGGATCGTGACATGGTGTAATTTTCAAGGCTCCTGTACCCTTTGTCATATCAGGATATTCATCAGC
>JBGUET010000274.1:0-2210 GCA_041821225.1 Sedimentibacter sp. | reverse complement strand
ATAATTGGTATCTCTCTTCCAACAAGAGGAACTATAACTTTTCTTCCAATTAAATGTTTGTATCTTTCATCATCAGGATGGGCTGCTATTGCAACATCTCCAAATATTGTTTCTGGTCTTGTTGTAGCCACAACAAAATATTCATCTGGATTATCAACATAAGGATATTTTACATAATAATACTTGCCTGGCATATCCTCATATTCAACTTCAGCATCTGACAATGTAGTGTGGCAGTCAGAGCACCAATTTATTATTCTATGTCCTCTGTATATGAGTCCTTTGTTATACAATTTAATAAAAAATTCTACTACAGCTTCATTGCAACCTTCATCCATGGTAAATCTTTCTCTTGACCAATCACAAGAGTTACCAAGTTTTTTAACCTGTTCAACTATTCTTCCTCCGAATTCCTCTTTCCAAATCCATGCTCTATTGAGAAATTCATCTCTTCCAATGTCTTCCTTAGTTTTTCCTTCTTCTTTTTTTAATCTTTCAACAACTTTAACTTCTGTTGCAATGCTGGCATGGTCTGAGCCAGGAAGCCACAAAGCTTCATATCCTTGCATTCTTTTCCATCTTGTCAAAACATCCTGCAATGTTTGGTCTAGAGCGTGGCCCATGTGAAGTTGTCCAGTTATGTTAGGTGGAGGCATTACAATTGTAAATGGTTTCTTATCTTTATTCACTTCAGCTCTAAAACAATTTTCTTCCATCCACATGCCGTAAATCTTATCTTCAAACTCTTTTGGATTGTACTTACTTGGTATATTAGTTGTCATATTTTAATTTCCTTTCATATTTATAATTTTCTATCTTTGACCTACCGCAATTTTTCAGAAAAAACACTCTGAAAAATTGGGTTCACAGTCTCGCAACACAAGTTTGCCTGCTCCTTACGTCGCGCAAATTTGGTGCTCGTTGCGGCTGACTTACCAACAATTTGTACTTCGCTACCGCTCGAACAAATCGGGTCAAGTCATGCAGGGCATACACAGTCTCGTTCACAGATTTATTTACTCACTATCGTTCGCATAAATCTGGAACTCGTTGCGGTTGACCTACCGCAATTTTTCAGAAAAAACACTCTGAAAAATTGGGTTAGGGCATACAAAAAGCGGGTTCTCTTTCCACAAAAGGACGAGAAAACCCGCGGTACCACCTAATTTCCATTACAGCTCTTAATTTAATAACGGTCTCACCGTTTAATCCTACTACTATTTCAGATTAAATGCTCCAAAGCTACCTTCATTACATATTGACCCATGAAACCTTTCAACCTTTGGATTTCACTCTCTGTACGGTATATGCACTTACTCTTCTTCTTCATCGCATAATGTTTAATTACTTATCATGATATTAAAAATTTGTTTGTTTGTCAATAACTATTTCAATAAAATGTACGCAATTTTCATAAAAAAATATATGAAATTCTTCAATTTATAATCTTGATAAATCATAATTTGCTTTCATTTTTTACATCTTTCCATTTTGTTAAGCCTAAATTAATTCATTTACTTGTTTTGATGCCAATTCTGTTATTTCTTTATATCTAGCTATAGCCGCATCTAAGGCAGCGTCAAATACTTCAGGAAGTCTTTCTTTAAATACTTTTACCCCTTCGAAGGTTACGCCTCCCTTTGTTGAAACTCTATCTATAGTTTCTTCAAACCCCAAGTTTTTTTCAAGATGTAACCTAGATGCCCCAAGCAAAGATACTAAAAGTATGTGTTCTAAATCCTCTTTCGTTTCACTTTTACTGCGTTTTGAAGCAGATTTTACAAGTTCTAGCATCATCTCTGCAAAAAAACCTGGGAAGCTTGCCGTAAGAGTTTGACATAAAGCTATGTCTTCTTCCTCCATTACTTTAACTTCGCTAAAATTATCTATTAGAAATTCAAAAAACATTTTTTCTTCTTGGGAAGTTTTCTCATTATGATAAGTAATGGTAATACCACCATTTACCATTGATATTAATGTAGGCATAAATATAGTTATGCTTCCTTTATGGAATTTGCATAAATCTTTATGAGCCACCATTGATGTTGAAATCATTAAATATGTATCATCCTTTAAAAAGGGTTGTATTTCTAAGAGTACCTTTGGTAAATTAAGTGGCTCCACACAAATCATAATTTTTTTACATTTTGTTGCCAATTCTATGTTACTTTCGCATATATTTATAGATGGATATTTTTCTTTCAACCTGT
>JBGUET010000273.1:0-3985 GCA_041821225.1 Sedimentibacter sp. | reverse complement strand
GTCTTTAAACTTAAGGGCAAATAATTTTATGCCACTAATTTCTTCAAACTGCTCAAGCATTTGACCAATATTTTTCTTAAGAAGCTCATTGCTAAGTTTATGAATTTCTTTTTCTTTTTCTTTCGCTTCTTTTTTGAGAGTGTTTATTTTTACCACAAGTTCATCTTTAGTTGATTTCATTGACAAACACAATTCATCTGTTAAATTGTCAAGTTCTCTTAAATACTCTATAGCTGCTCTTCCAGTAATAGCTTCAATTCGCCTAACTCCTGATGCAATGCTTGCTTCAGATGTAATTTTAAACATTCCTATTTTTGCAGTTTCATCTATATGTGTTCCTCCGCAAAATTCTTTACTAAAATCTCCAACGCTTACAACTCTAACCATATCTTCATATTTTTCATCAAACAAAGCCGTAGCTCCAGATTTTCTTGCTTCTTCTAAATTTAATACATTTGTTGATACCTGGTAATCTGCAAGTATAGCCTCATTTACACGTCTTTCTATTTCTTTTAAAGTTTGTTGGTCCACAGTTTCAAAATGTGTGTAGTCGAATCGCAGTCTATCTCTAGAAACATAAGAACCAGCCTGGTTTACATGTTCTCCAAGCATATCCTTTAATACCCTGTGCAACAAGTGTGTACAAGTGTGATTTTTTGCAGTATTGCTTCTTTGGTCCACGTTAACCGCAGAATAAATTTTATCTCCAACTGAAATGCTTCCATCGACCATATTTACTTCATGCAAATATATATTTTTATTGAATTTCTTAGTATCAATTACACTTGCTTCCATCCCTTCAGCAGTGAGTTTTCCAGAATCCCCTGTTTGACCACCGCTTTCAGCATAAAATGGGGTTTTGTCGAGAATAACAATTCCTGATTGCCCGTCATTTATTGCATTAACTTGCTCACCATCAACAACAATCGCAATAACTTCACAGGTGTCAAATGTTTTTTCATAGCCTGTAAATATTGTTTTTGTTGTTTGTATGCTAAACTCTTCATCCTTCCATCCAGAACTTCCAGTCTTGCTTCTAGCATCCCTTGCCATTTGTCTGTGTTCATCCATAATAGTAACAAATTCTTTTTTATTAAATTCATAACCATTTTCAATTAATATTTCTTCTGTGAGTTCTGAAGGAAAACCATAGGTATCATAAAGCCTAAATGCTACCATTCCGTTAAATTCTTTTTTGTCTGTTTGTTTCATAGCATCAATTTCTTTCATTAAAAGCTCAAGACCTTGATCAATTGTAGTTTTAAACTTTTCTTCTTCAAGCTCCACAACTTTCAATATGTAACTTTCTTTTTCAGATAAATTTGGATATGCTTCTTTCCATCCATCAATTACTATTTTTACAGTCTTAGTTAAAAAATCAGTATGTATGCCCAAAGATTTTCCTTGACGTATAGCTCTTCTAATAAGACGCCTTAGAACATAACCCCTTCCTTCATTTGATGGTATTATGCCATCTCCTATCATGAATGCAGCAGCTCTTGAATGGTCGCATATAATTTTCATGGCTGTATCTTTACTTTTATCTATACCATATGTCACATTTGATATTTCTTCAACTTTATTAATTATGGAAATAAGCGGTTCAACATCAAATACAGTTGGTTTACCCTGAAGAACTGAAGCAACCCTTTCAAGACCCATTCCTGTATCTATATTTGGCTTTGGAAGAGGATGGTAAACACCTTGCTCATCTTTGTCAAATTGAGTAAATACTAAATTCCAAATTTCAATATATCTATTGCAGTCGCAACCTGGCTTACAATCTGGCGAACCACAACCTCTATCTTCTCCTGTGTCAAAATAAATCTCAGAGCAAGGTCCACTAGGTCCAACTTCAAGTTCCCAGAAGTTATCATCTTTTCCCAACTTTACAATTCTTTCTCTAGGTATTCCAACAAGATTGTGCCACATATCCGCTGCTTCATCATCTTCCTCATAAACGGTTACCCATAGTTTGTTTTTATCTATTTTCAAAACATCTGTTAACAACTCCCAAGCCCATGTAATAGCTTCCTCTTTGAAATAATCCCCAAAGGAAAAATTTCCCAGCATTTCAAAAAAAGTCAAATGTCTTGCAGTAATACCAACATTTTCTATATCCCCAGTTCTAACGCATTTTTGACATGTTGCCATACGTTTTGAAGGTGGAGTTTCTGCACCAGTGAAATATTTTTTTAATGGTGCCATACCAGCCCCTATAAGTAACAAGCTCTTGTCATTCTTTGGAATCAAAGAAAAGCTTTGTTCAGTTAAATGCCCTTTACTCTTAAAAAAATTTAAATATTCTTTTCTAATATTATTTATGGAAAATCTATCTATTGTATTCATGGTTCCTCCATTTCTCATACGTTCTTTACCCTTTATTTAGAAATTATAATGTATTACTTCCCATGTTGTCAACTATATTTCTGAAGTCTCATTTCCAATTTGAAATTTTATTACCTTTCACAGAAATACGCATTTTAATTTGCAAATAAATTTGTTTTCTAAGTTTAATTTTTACTGTATTTACTTGTGCTAATTATTACAATAATTCATTTAAATTGTGAGTTATACAATATTATTACAAAGAGAGAAAGCGGAGTCAGAAATCTGAACTCCGCTAAATTTACTATTCGCAATGTATGTCCGCATCCTCAGGCTTATAATTTTCTAATCCCTTGATCACTTTATTAGTTTTTTGTGAATAATCGTACAATGCTGATTTCACAGCCTGTTCAGCTAAAACAGAGCAGTGAACTTTCACAGCGGGAAGCCCACCTAGCGCTTCTATAACAGCCTTGTATGATAATTCAACGGCTTCATGGATGCTTTTACCTTTTATTAATTCTGTTGCCATGCTTGATGAAGCAATTGCAGAACCACATCCAAATGTTTCAAACTTAACATCCTCTATAATTTCATCTTCATTTATTTTTAAGTAAATTTTCATAATATCTCCGCATGTTGGATTGCCTACCTGTCCCACTCCATCTGCGTTTTCTATAGATCCTACATTTCTAGGGTTTCTGAAATGATCCATTACTATTTCTGTATACATAATATCCTCCAATATTTTAATTATTAATTAGTTGCTTTTCTTCAAATCATCATCATTTTTTATAGGTGACATTGACCTTAATTTAGCGATTATTTTTTTCATTGTTTCTACGGTGAAATCTATGTCTTCTTCTGTAATTTCTTCACTTATTGTAAATCGAATAGAGCCATGTGCTGTTCCATGATCAAGTCCTGTTGCTAAAAGAACATGTGATGGGTCTAATGAACCAGAAGTACAGGCTGAACCGCTTGATGCTGCAATTCCTTCCATATCCAATAACAATAATATTGATTCTCCTTCAACATACTTGTATGAAAAATTAATATTATTAGGTAGTCTCATTGTTGGGTGTCCATTTAAAACAACATTTGGAATATTAGCTTTTATTGCATCTATAAATTTGTTTCTAAGTTTGGTCAAATGCTCAACATGTTCATCAAAATCTCTTTTTGCAAGTTCTACAGCTTTTCCAAATCCAACTATATTCTGTACACCTTCAGTCCCTGCTCTTCTACCTCTTTCCTGTCCGCCTCCATGAATAAAATTGTCAATTTTAACGCCTTTTCTTATATACATGCCGCCCACACCTTTAGGACCACCGATTTTATGAGCTGACATAGACAACAAATCAATATGTTGCTTTTCAACATCTATTTTAACGCTTCCTAAAGCCTGAACCGCATCAGTGTGGAATAGTATTCCGTGCTCCTTTGCAATCTCACCAATTTGTTCTATTGGCTGAATAGTACCAATTTCATTGTTGGCAAACATTACAGAGATCAAAATAGTTTCTGGTCTAATTGCTTGTTTTAATTGCTCTAAATTTATCATTCCATATTTATCTACATCAAGATATGTTGTTTCGTATCCAAATTTTTCTAGATACTCACATGTATGAAGTATTGCGTGATGCTCTATTTTAGT
>JBGUET010000272.1:0-3989 GCA_041821225.1 Sedimentibacter sp. | reverse complement strand
TTAGAAATCACTCTAAAAAATTAGTCTAGGTATGCAAAAAAACTCTCCAGCAATGGGAGAGGTTATGTATTTGCACATTATACATTTCCCTACGCCAGCATTACCTGGATCAGGTGAAAAGCAGCTTTTACTGCTTTAGGGTCAAAACATTACGTGTTCTCTCTCAGCCTAACTCTTTAAGCTCCCCTACATATGAAATACTATCACATCATAATAACCATGTCAATATTATATAAAAAATAAATAATTAAATTAATAAGAAAAAAATAGTATTTGTATTTATATTTATATATATTTATATTTATATTAATCAAATATTTTGACTTCTAATAAGAATTGTACTATACTAAATGTTAATAAAAATTTTAGAAAATGAAAGGAATGATCTTTATGAAAAATATTTTGGAAGAAGCTAAGGCAATTCAAAAAACAATAGTTAAAGATAGGCGTTATATACATCAAAATGCTGAATTTGGATTGAATTTGCCAATAACATCAGCTTATGTTATTGAAAGACTAACAAGTATGGGTTATGAAACTCAATTAATAGATACATCTGCTGTGGTGGCCATTGCAGGTGGTAAAAAACCAGGCAAGGTATTTCTAATAAGAGGCGACATGGATGCTCTGCCAATCATTGAAGAAAATGACTTGGAATTTAAATCTACAACCAAAAATATGCATGCATGTGGCCATGACGCTCACGCTGCAATGCTTTTAGGTGCTGCTCAACTATTAAAGAATCATGAAGATGAAATTGAAGGATCTGTCAAGCTAATGTTTCAGCCAGCTGAAGAAATACTAGCAGGAGCGAAAGCTATGGTTAAAGGCGGTGTTCTTGAAAATCCTAAAGTAGATGCAGCAGCAATGGTACATATATTTTCAGGTATGCCAATACCAGCCGGAACTCTTCTAGTTCCACAGGGTGGATTCGTAACATCCTCAGCAGATATGTTCCACATAGACATTCAAGGAAAAGGTGGGCATGGAGCAATGCCTCAAGACTGTGTTGATCCATTAAACGTGGCAGCACACATACATATAGCTTTGCAAGAACTTCTAGCAAGAGAAGTAGCTCCATCTAGCACTGCGGTAATAACTATTGGTCAAATGCACGGAGGAAACGCAGGAAATATAATGCCTGATACAGCCTTCATAGAGGGAACCATCAGAGCATTTGACAGTACAGAGAGAGCATTTATGAAAACCCGTGTTGTTGAAATTTCTGAAGGCATAGCAGCGTTATTTAGAGCAAAGGCAACTGTTGAATTCAGAATGGAATGTCCTTCAGTTTATAATGACCCTAAACTCTATGATCAAATTCTTAAAATAAATAATGAATTTTTAGGTGAAGAGAATGTGAAGGGTTTTGATGCAGTTTTCCCTGGAGGAAAAATGACAGGTTCTGAAGACTTTGGATTTGTAAGTGAGAAGGTTCCTTCTCTTATGATGGCTTTAGGTGGTGGATCACCAGAACAAGGTTACCCTTATCCTCAGCATCATCCAAAAGTTAATTTTAGTGAAGATGTTTTTTATATTGGATCTGCAGTCTACGCTAACACAGCAATGGAATGGTTGAAACTAAATAAATAGAAAATTAAGAGGCTGTTTTTCAACAGCCTCTTTTAATTAGAAATTATACTTTTCGGTCTTGTCATTCTAAATTACTCTATCTTACTTGTCCATTTCCATAAATAATATATTTTGTTGTTGTAAGTTCCTTCAAGCCCATAGGTCCTCTTGCGTGGATTTTTTGAGTGCTTATTCCAATTTCAGCTCCAAAACCAAATTCAAAGCCATCTGTAAATCTTGTTGATGCGTTTACATAAACCGCAGCAGCATCTACTTCATTTAAAAATCTCTGTGAATTTGTATAGTTTTCTGTAACTATTGCTTCCGAATGCCCTGTTCCATATTTGTTAATATGATTAATAGCTTCATCAATACTATCAACAACCTTTACAGAAATTATTAAATCCAGATACTCTCTTCCATAATCTTCCTCAGTTGCAGGAATAACATCATTGCAAATTTTTACTGTTTCTTCACAGCCTCTTACTTCAACATTTTTTTCTCTTAACCGTTTAACAGCTTCAGCTAAAAATTTATCTTTTATATTTTTATGTACAAGCAGGCTTTCACAGGCATTGCACACAGATGTTCTAGATGTTTTTGCATTTATTAAAATGTCGTAGGCCATTTCCATATTTGCATATTCATCTACATAGACGTGGCAATTTCCTATTCCTGTCTGTATGACTGGTACTGTAGCATTCGCCAAGGCTGCTTTAATAAGCCCTGCCCCTCCTCTTGGTATTAGCAAATCAAGATAATCATTAAGTTTCATAAAACTAGTTGCAGTTTCTCTTGATATATCTTCAACTAATTCTATTGCTCCCTCGTCAATTCCAACTTCAGCCAATGACATCTTCATGATTTTGACCAATTCCTTATTAGAATTAATCGCATCTCCAGATCCCCTTAACATTACAGCATTTGATGATTTAAGGCAAAGACATGCTGCATCAACAGTAACATTTGGCCTTGATTCATAGATTATACCTATAACTCCAATAGGCACTCTTTTTTGCCCAATCACAAGACCATTTGGTCTTTTTTTCATGGACAATACTTCCCCAACAGGATCCTCTAGGTCTGCAATTTGCCTTACACCCTCTGCAATTGATTTTATCCTTTCATCATTTAGCATAAGTCTGTCAATCATTTGATTGTTGATTCCCTTATCTATTGAATTTTGAATATCCAGTTTATTTTTCTCAATTATTTCTAATGAGTGAGCAACCAAATTTTCAGCTATTTTTTTTAACGCGTCATTTTTTGTTTTAGTTGAAATATTCATCAATTGATAAGATGCTTGTTTAGCATTTTTGCCTTTTACTTGTAATTCACACATCTATCTGCACCTTCCTTCCTTAAAAATAATGTACCTTGCTGTATACCATCCAAAATATCATAAATCAGTTCAGGATTTTTCCCATTTAATATTACCATATCTATTCCGTTATTGACTGCTATTTTAGCTGCTGCGATCTTTGTAGTCATGCCCCCTGTTCCCACTGAACTTTCTGAACCACCAGCAACATCTTCAATGTCTTTAGTAATTTCCTTTACAACCTTTATGAGTTTTGAATTTTCATCTTGGGGATTTCCATCGTACAGTCCGTCTACATCGCTTAAAATTATTAACAAATCAGCACATACCAACTTAGCTGTTACAGCAGACAATGTATCATTATCACCATATACAAGTTCCTCAATTGCCACGCTATCATTTTCATTTACTATGGGAATAACATTGTATACGAACAATGTTTCAAAAGTATTAACAACATTTTCCTTAAGTTCTTGGTCCTCAGTTATATCCTTAGTTAAAAGAAGTTGTGATATTGTCTGGTTGTATTGAGAAAAGACTTTATCATAGGCAAACATGAGCTCACATTGACCAACAGAAGCTACCGCCTGCTTCTCCTTTATAGTTTTAGGCCTTTCCGCAAGTCCCAACTTGGAAACCCCAGCAGCTACAGCTGCTGATGTAACAAGAACAACATCTACCCCATCACTCTTAATATCGCTTAAAACCATTGCTATTTTATCCATCATTCTTAAATTAAGCTTTCCTGAATCATGAGTAAGCGTTGAGCTGCCAACCTTGACTACTATTCTCTTATATTGCTTTTTAATTGTTTCATTTAATTCCATGGTTTTCCTCGCATTTTAATATCTTATATTACATTTTATCAACTTACAGATTAAAATCAATGATTATTTTATAAATAAGGGATTATTTTATTAATAATAACATGATTTCAATTAAATTTTCTATCTTAATCGAAAGAAAAAGCGCCCAATTAAGGCGCTTTCTTTATAATCTATTTATTGTTTTGTAAGTTCATCAAACAGTTCTGCGCCATATTCATCTTTAATGTTTGGCCATACTTGTGTTCTTACTTTATCAGCCATTGCTTTAT
>JBGUET010000271.1:0-3998 GCA_041821225.1 Sedimentibacter sp. | reverse complement strand
CTTGTTCCCTTTTCTTTAATTTCAAGCTCTTCAATTAGCTTGTCATCAAATCTTTTCTTTTTCTTTGGTACTGGCTCTATTATTTCGCCTCCTCCAATTGTTTCCATTGGGGAATAAAATCTTATTATATATTTATCTCCTCTTCTTACTGCAATTTCTTCTTCAAGCCTTAACTGTGCATAGCAACTTTCACCTGGTGAAAGTTCATCCCTGTCAAGAAGAACTACTCTGCAAAGTATTTCGCTTGTTCCTGTATACAAATGCAGCCTTGACCTATTCTCAACTATTCGTCTGGAGCTCTTTAACAAATTAAGTTTTACATCTAACATCATTGTATTTTTCATGGAATTAACAGGAGCAATTACACAGCCTCTATAAATTTCTGTTTTTTTAATATTAGATAAATTCATGGCTGTTCTTTGCCCAGCAAATGCTTTATCAGCATCCTGTGAATGCACTTGAATGTTTCTTATTTTACATATTTTATTTACAGGATATATTTCTACTTCATCACCTTTTTTAAGAATGCCTGATATTAACGTGCCAGTTATTACAGTACCAAAACCAGTAATGGAAAATGCCCTGTCTATGGGAAGCCTTGGTATAGTACTTAAATCTCTTTGTTCTACTTCAGTCTCTGTCTGCTTGCAAATTACATCAACTAAATTATCAATTCCATAACCAGTCTTTGAGGAAACTTCAACCATAGGTGCATTTTCCAAGAAAGTATCCTTTAAAGCATCTTTTATGTCTTCTTTCACTAGTTCAAGCCAATCTGGCTCAATCAAATCATATTTTGTAATTACAACAATTCCCTTTTTAACACCAAGAAGGTTAAGAATATTTAAATGTTCAGTAGTTTGCGGCATCATTCCTTCATCTGCTGCTATTACAAGAAGGACTAAATCCATACCGATTACACCTGCAAGCATATTTTTTATAAATTTTTCATGCCCCGGTACATCAATTATTCCAGCTTTATTGCCGTCAGGAAGGTCAAAATAAGTAAATCCTAAATCTATTGTAATTCCTCTTCTTTTTTCTTCTTCCCACCTGTCAGTTTCTCTACCAGTCAATGCTTTTACCAAAGTTGTTTTACCGTGGTCTATATGGCCTGCTGTTCCAATAATTATGTTCATATCATGCCCTCCAGAAAATTAATCGAAAATGTTTTTTAAGGAATTATAAATAATATTAGTTTCACCTTCAAGTACCGTTCTTAAGTCAATAATAAAACTATCATTAACAACCCTTCCTACTATTGGTACTTCTAATTGTCTTAATTTTTTTTCAAAATGGGCTGTGGTCATTGTCCTTGGCTTAAATGATAATGCAAAGCTTTTTAGCCTTTCAAGGGGCAGTGAACCTCCTCCTATTTGAGACTCACAGCTTTCTACATTAATATCGCAATAATTGCTTATGAAAGGATACAGCTCTTTATGCAGTCCCTCAGCCTGAATTTTTATTTCATCAATTTTTCTGTTAATTAGTTTTAAAACAGGAATATTTTTAATGGCCTTTTCTTCGTCAATATATTCATGAAATACAGCTTCTAAAGTTATTGCTGTAAACTTGTCAATTCTGAATGCTCTTGTTAGAGGATGCTTTTTTATTTTGTCAATTAAATACTTTTTGCCAACTATAATTCCTGCTTGTGGTCCACCAAGAAGTTTATCTCCACTAAAACACACCAGATCTGCTCCCGCTTTAATAGATTCTTGTACTGTTGGTTCGTATGATAGTCCGTATTTCCTTAAATCGACTAAGACACCGCTTCCTATATCTTCTATGACGGGAATATTGTGCTTATGCGCCAATTTTGCAAGTTCTTCAACTGATACAGATTCTGTAAACCCAACTATTCTATAGTTGCTTGTATGCACTTTTAATAAAGCTATTGTTTCTTCCCCTATGGCATTTTCATAGTCAAACAAATGTGTTTTGTTAGTAGTACCTACTTCCACTAATTTACTGCCACTTTGAGCCATAACATCTGGCACTCTAAAAGATCCTCCAATTTCAACAAGTTCCCCTCTAGACACAATAACTTCTTTGTCCTTTGCCAGAGCTGAAAGAATCAGAAGCACTGCTGCAGCGTTATTGTTAACGGCAATAGCAGATTCTGCTCCTGTTATTTTTGTTATTATTCTTTCAAAGTGTGAATATCTTAGTCCTCTTTCTCCTGCTTCTAAATCATATTCAAGGTTAGAATAACCTGTAACAAGATTTTTAACTCTTTCAGCTGCTTCTAAAGATATTACAGCCCTTCCAAGATTTGTATGAAGAATAGTACCAGTTGCATTTATTACTTTTTTCATATTAAATGAAGTTAGCAATTTAATATCCATGGAAATATCTTCAATTATAGTTTCAATTCTTTTATTTATCATTTCCTCATTGTCAGAACCATTTATATATTCCCTTAAATCTTCTGTTGCTTTTCTTACAGACTCTAATACATATTCCCTGCTGCAATTTTCTGATAAAATTTTAATTTCTTCCATTTCCATAAGGATATCAACTTTGGGAATGCTTCTGTAATATTTATTTTTATCCATTACTTGCTCCTTGAAATTATTATCAATGAATATGTTTCCATTTAAATAAATTTAATACATTTATCTTGTTTCTCTACAACTTTCCCTATTAATGCAAATTGAGTGCTTAATTTTTCATTTAATTCTTTCATTATATTTTCTAAATAACTTTCATTAACAGAAAACAACAACCCGCCTGACGTTTGTGGGTCATAGGCTAAATCTATGTATTCTTCTGCAATTTCTCCACAATTAACCTTGTTTGCAAAATAATTTCTATTTCTGTAAGAACCTGCAGGAACCAATCCCATTTGAGCATATTCAAACACATCATTAATGACAGGAACACTTTTTATGTCTATTATGAACGTAACCTTGCTCGCCTCAGCCATTTCTGCAGAGTGCCCTGCAAGGCCAAAACCAGTTACATCTGTACAGCTAGTTATAGGATAGTTTTCAATAACTCTCTTAGCGTTTTTATTAAGTTCAGCCATTACATGGATAGCTTCTTTTTCTGTTTGTTTTGAACATAAGGAAGCTTTGATTGCTGTGTTTATTATTCCTGTACCAATGGGTTTTGTTAGCACTAGTACATCGCCAGGTATTGCTCCATAATTTTTAAAGATTTTATCAGGTTCAATAAAACCAGTTACACACAACCCATATTTAGGCTCATCGTCTTCTATTGAATGTCCTCCTGCAATAGTTGCTCCTGCTTCCATTACTTTAGAAGCCCCGCCTTTTAATATTTCAGCCATAACGTCAGGACTAAGACAATTTGGAAAGCCAATTATATTAAGAGCTATTGCAGGTTCTCCTCCCATTGCATAAATATCACTCAAGGAATTTGCCGCAGCTATTTGGCCGAAGGTAAATGGATCATCAACAATAGGTGTGAAAAAATCAACTGTCTGTATCATTGCCAAATCATCATTTATTTTATAAACACACGCATCGTCAGATGTTTCTAAACCTACAATTAATTTATCATTTTTAAACTTTGGAAGCTTGCTCAAAACTTGGGCAAGGGTCTCAGGACCTATTTTAGCTGCTCAGCCAGAAGATTTAGTCATCTGTGTTAATTTTACTTCTTTTATAAACATAATACCACCTCGCTATTTTATTTTATTCTATTCTGCTGTTATAGAATCCTTAATTTTATCAAAAGTTTTGTCCCCAATTCCTTCGATTTTTTTAATATCTTCAATAGTTGTGAATTGTTTTGTGCTTCTGTATTCTATAATTTTACCAGCATACACCTCACCGATGCCATACAATGACATTAACATTTCCTTTGATGCTGTATTAATATTTATTTTACCTTTATTTTCCTGATTATACAAGCTTATTACCTCAGTATTTTCCCCTTGCTCTAAAATATATATTTTTTCACCATCCACTAATTTTCTAGCCCTATTAAGGGTTTTGCATTCTGCTGTTTCTTTAAGGCCCCCAGCTTTC
>JBGUET010000270.1:0-4013 GCA_041821225.1 Sedimentibacter sp. | reverse complement strand
GTTCCTAATTTATGTTTGGCAAAACAATATAAAGATGCTATTGAATTAGTTAAGGAAGAATTAAACTTAAGCAGTAATGTTTCATTAGATACTATAATCAAGTTTCAAGATGTTCTTGTTGCAAAAGAAGACAATGAAGATGAAGATGAACTTCGTATATGCGTTGAAACTGCAATGAACAATGCAGTAACAAGCCTTATTTCAATGAGGTGTGTTGAAGGCGACCAACTTGAAGTGGATATTAGGTCAAGCATGGTTAAAATCCAGGGATTTATGGATGAAATCGAAAAAAATTCAGCAACTATTGTTCAGGATTATAAATTGAAGTTTGAAGCTAGAATTAAAGAATTGCTTGGCAGTACGTATGAATTAGATGAAAATAGACTATACAATGAAATAGTGCTTTATGCGGACAAAAGTGATATTAATGAGGAAATAGTCAGATTTAGGTCACATATGAGCCAACTAGATAGCACATTGATAACGGGCGGACAAGTTGGAAGAAAATTAGATTTTATTATCCAAGAAGCAAATAGGGAGATAAATACTATAGGGTCTAAAATTGGAAATCTGGAAATATTACAAATGGTTATTGAAATAAAGAATTTATTGGAAAAAGTAAGGGAACAAATACAAAACATAGAATAGGAGATACATATATGGCAAATAATAATACTATTAATATAGGTTTTGGAAATATAGCATTATCAAATAGAATTATAGCGATTGTCAGTCCAGAATCTGCTCCTATTAAGCGAGTTATTCAAGAAACTCGTGAAAAAGGAAAGCTTATTGATGCAACTTATGGAAGAAAAACAAGAGCAGTTATAATCACAGACTGTGAATATGTAATATTATCAGCAATACAGCCAGACACAATGGCACAGAGGTTTGATAACAACAACCACAATATCAAGTAAGAGGTGTAGGATGGACAATGGATTATTAGTGGTAATTTCAGGACCCTCAGGTGCAGGTAAGGGTACAATTTGCAAGAGACTTAAAGAAGAGTTTAAGGATTTAAAAGTCTCTGTGTCAAATACCACAAGGAACCCAAGAGAAGGTGAAGTAGAAGGTTCAAGTTATTATTTTATTAATGAGGAAGAATTTATAGAAAAAATAAATAATGATGAGTTTCTCGAATTCGCTAAGGTATATGGTAATTATTACGGCACTCCAAAACGAGAAGTGTTTAAGGAACTAGAAGATGGAAAAGACATTATTCTGGAGATTGATATTCAAGGGGCATTGCAAGTGAAGAAAAATTATCCTAAAGGAGTATTCATTTTTATACTTCCCCCATCATTGTCAGAATTAAATGACAGAATCGAACGAAGAGGAACTGATTCAAAGGAAGCTATTTTAAAAAGAATGCAATGTGCATATTATGAATTGAATTATGCATTTGAGTATGACTATGTGGTGGTAAATGATGAGGTTGAAGCTGCAGTTGAAAAAATACGATGTATTATTTTCGCAGAAAAAAACCGTGCAATAAGAAAACAAGCAATTATAAACAAAATCAGAGAGGTATAATATGAAAAAAATTTCAGTTGATAAATTAATAGATATGGTTGACAGTAGATTTTCGCTTGTAACAATTATTTCAAAAAGAGCGAGACAAATCATAGATGGTTCCGACATATTGATAAAAACAACTACTATCAAACCCGTAGGTGTTGCAATCGAAGAGTTTTATGACAACAAATACGAAGCGATATATGATTATGACAAATTTGTAAAAGAAAAGGCAGAGAAAGAATTAGAAGAGAAAGCAGAAGAAAAGCTTGAACAAGCAAATGAAGGATTAGAACAATTAGAAGAAGCACAGACGAAAGAATAGCAAAAAATAATCAGTCAACTTAGACTGATTATTTAATTTTATATAATATTCTTTTAAAGCATGAAAATTGGAGCTGTTATGTATAATACTTATGTACAGGTAATTTTAAACAACAATTCAAAAAGCACAGATCAGTTCTACACATATGGAGTGCCAGAAAGATTAGAAAAAGGCATAAAGTCGGGAATGAGAGTCAAGGTGAACTTTGGAAGAAATAAACATATAATTGATGCTCTTATTATTTCTGTTTTATCCCATTGTGATTTTCCTGATAATAAAATAAAGCCAATAATAGATGTAATAGATGAAACTCCTATTGTAAAAGATGAAATGATAAAGCTTGTTATTTGGATTAGAGATAAATATTTATGCAAGTATTCAGATGCTATAAGGCTTATGGTGCCTGCCATGATAAAATACGAACATAATATTATTATAAAGGCATTAAGCGATGAATTTATTGAACTGTCTCTCAGTGAAAAAGAAAATGCACTTTTTAATATTATAAAGAAAAATCCAATTGAACTAGAAAAACTAAAGAAAATATACAACTCAAGCGATATTTATGTTTTGTTGGATAAGTTAAAAGGTAAAAATATTATAGAAGTAAAGAATGTTGAACAAGGCAAAAGCAAAAGTGCTTATGAAAGGATGATTTCATTAGTAGAAGATAAGCCATTAGATGAATACCAAATAAATAAAACTTTAAACCAGGTAAAAATTATAAATTATCTCAAACAAAACAAACTAGTTAATTCTAAAAAAATTATAGAAGATTTAAATGTTTCTATTTCTGTTGTAAACAATTTAATTAAAAAAAATATTTTAAAAGAAGAGTATTTATTGTACAATTCTATTGATAATAAAAATTTGAATTTAGAAGATGCATTATTGCTAAATGAAGAACAGAAGGTAGCCTGTAACAAAATCATTTCTTCTGACAACAAAGTATTTTTACTTCACGGCGTTACTGGTAGTGGTAAGACTGAAGTATATATGAATGTCATTGAACAGTACATAAAACAAAACAAGCAATCCATAATGTTGGTTCCGGAGATTTCACTCACTGTTCAAACTATTGACAGGTTTATGAAAAGATTTGGAAACAGAATAGCAATATTTCATAGCAGGTTAAGTAAAAAAGAAAAATTCATTCAATGGAACAAAGTATACAACAGGGAAGTTGATGTAATAATAGGGGCAAGATCAGCGATTTTCGCTCCTGTACAAGATTTGGGTATTATAATAATCGATGAGGAACATGAGGACAGTTACAATTCTTCAACGTCCCCAAAGTATGATACTGTTGAAATTGCAATTAAAATGGCTTATATTTTAAATGGTAAAGTTGTTCTTGGCTCCGCAACCCCTTCATTGAATACTTATTACATGGCCATGAGGGAACATATTGAGATTCTAGAATTAAAAAAGCGTGTAAATAATGTGCCAATGCCTGACACTAAAATAATAGATATGAGCAATGAACTTGACAAAGGAAACAACACTATAATTAGTGAAGAATTATATGAAAGTATTAAAACATCGTTAATTAAAAGGGAACAGTCAATTTTGTTTTTAAATAAAAGAGGGTATTCAGGATTTGTTTCATGTAAAAAATGTGGATATGTGGCAAGGTGTGAACGTTGTGATGTTTCTTTAACATATCACTTAAAGGGTAACTTGTTAAAATGCCATTACTGTGGGCAAACAAAAAAAATGTTTGTAACTTGTCCAAAATGCGGAAGCGATAAAATAGAACAATTCAGCGCAGGAACTCAGCAAGTTGAAAAACTAGTTAATCAGTTGTTTCCAAAGGCAGTTGTTGAAAGAATGGATTTTGATTCAATGGTAAACAAGGAAAGCTATGAAAATATATATAATAATTTCAAGGCAGGAAAGATAGATATCTTAATAGGCACACAGATGTTAGCTAAAGGATTTGACTTTCCTAATGTTACAACTGTGGGGGTTCTTTCAGCAGACGCAATTTTGAACCTGCCATTTTACAATTCAAGTGAAAAAACATTTCAGCTTATAACGCAGGTTAGCGGCAGGGCAGGAAGAGGCGATAAAAAAGGAAAAGTGTATATTCAAACCTATGAGCCGGAAAACTTCATTATAAACGCAGCTAAAAACAACGATTATGAATTATTTTTGCACGAAGAGCTGA
>JBGUET010000269.1:0-4015 GCA_041821225.1 Sedimentibacter sp. | reverse complement strand
CCTTTTGTTGGTGATGAATTTAATGTTACAAAGGCAGGAATTCATGCAGATGGCCTTTTAAAGGATGAAGAAATATACAATAGCTTTGATACGAGAAAAATACTTGGTAAACCACCATTGGTAGCAATAAACTCATATTCAGGAATTTCAAGCATTGCATACTGGATAAACAGTTATTTTGGATTAAAGGGCGATGAAAAAATTCAAAAGAACAATGAAAAATTAATACCTATTAAAGATAAAATAGATGAAGAATACGATAATGGAAGAACTACCAACATATCTAGCGAAGAAATGGAAAACTTAAGTAATTTTTTTATTTTCAAAAGTGATTATCATAAAGAAAGAGCAATATAAGGAGGAAACATGGCACTAACACTATCGGAAAAAATTATAAAAAATCATCTTATGACTGGTGAAATGAAAAAGGGAAATGAAATAGGGATTAAAATTGATCAGACACTGACACAAGATTCAACGGGTACAATGGCATATCTTCAGCTTGAAGCTATGAATATCGATAAAGTTAGAACAAAACGGTCAGTAGCATATATTGACCACAACATGCTTCAGTCTGGACCTGAAAATGCAGATGATCACTTATTCATACAGACAATTGCAAAAAAGCATGGTATTTATTTTTCCAAGCCAGGTAATGGTATCTGTCACCAAGTTCACTTGGAACGCTTTTCAGTACCAGGAGATACTCTTCTAGGGTCAGACAGCCATACTCCAACTTGCGGGGGAATGGGAATGCTTGCTATAGGTGCAGGCGGTCTGGATGTTGCAGTAGCCATGGCAGGTGGAGAATATAACATTATAATGCCTGAAGTTGTAAATGTTGAACTTAAAGGTAGTTTGAAGAAGTTTTCAACAGCGAAGGATGTTATACTTGAAGTTTTAAAACACTTTACGGTTAAAGGTGGAGTTAATAAAATATTTGAATACACTGGTGAAGGTGTTAAGTCACTTTCTGTTCCTGAAAGAGGAACAATTACAAATATGGGGGCTGAACTAGGGGCCACAACATCTATATTCCCTTCAGATGAAAGAACTTTTGAATTTTTAAAAGCCCAGGCAAGAGAAAACGACTATGTAAAATTAAGTGCAGATGAAGGGGCAGTTTATTCGGAAAAAATTGTAATAGATTTAGATTCTCTTAAACCTAATATTGCTCTTCCTCATTCTCCAGATTCAGTAGTGCCTGTAAGTCAAGTTAGAGGAACAAAAGTAACTCAAGTGGCCATAGGAAGCTGCACAAATTCATCTTTTGTAGATATGATGAAAACAGCAAATATTCTAGATGGACACACAGTACATGAAAATGTATCTTTGGTAGTATCTCCAGGTTCGAAACAAGTTCTTACAATGATTGCTCAAAATGGAGCGCTAGCTAAAATTATTGCTTCGGGAGCAAGAGTGCTTGAAAGTGGTTGTGGGCCTTGCATAGGAATGGGCCAGGCGCCAAGTACTAACGGAGTATCTTTAAGAACATTTAATAGAAATTTTAAGGGAAGATGCGGTACTGATTCGGCAAATGTTTATTTGGTAAGCCCTGAAATAGCAGCCATTTCAGCAATTAAGGGTTACATAGCTTCAGAAGAGGATTTTGATAATGAAGTTGATTTAGACATAGAAATGCCTGAACAATTTTTTGTAAAAGACAACATGATTGTGAATCCGGTAGAAGACGGTTTCCAAGTAGAAATAATAAGAGGCCCAAACATAAAGCCATTTCCAATAAATAAGAAAATGGAAAATGTAACTGGGGGTAAAGTTTTAATAAAAGTTGGAGATGATATTACAACAGATGCAATAATGCCATCTAACGCACATCTTCTCCCATATAGATCCAACATTCCTTATCTTTCTGAATATTGCTTTGTACAATTAGATAAGGATTTCCATAAAAAAGCAAAAGCTAACAATGGGGGAATAATAGTTGCGGGCAAGAATTATGGTCAAGGTTCTAGCAGGGAACATGCTGCTTTAGCACCTTTATATTTAGGAATCAAAGCTGTTCTTGCAAAGTCATTTGCAAGAATACACAAAAGCAATCTAGTTAATAATGGTATTATTCCTTTGACATTTGTTAATGAAAAGGACTATGATATTATTGACACCATGGATGAGCTAGTTATAGAAAATCTTTTGACGCAAATTGAAAACAAAATAGTAAAAGTTGAAAACAAAACTAAAAACAAAAAATATGAAATGGAACTATCATTGTCTAGAAGACAAATTGAAATGATAAAAGCAGGAGGGCTTTTGAATCTTATGAGTCTCCTAAAAAATGCATAAGGGGTATATATGAAAAGAAAAGTAACATTGATTCCTGGAGATGGAATTGGTTTAGAAATAATGCATGCAGCAAGAGAAATAATTGATGCTGCAACAAATAGCATTGAATGGGAGGAAGTTATTGCAGGATACACTGCCTTTGAAAAGTGTGGAGAGCTTTTACCCCAGGAAACAATAGACAGCATTGAAAGAAATAAAATAGCATTTAAGGGACCAATTACTACACCTGTGGGCAAGGGGTTCAGAAGTATAAATGTACAGATGAGACAAAGATTTAATTTGTACAGCAATGTTAGACCTGTTAAGTCCTATGAAGGTATTGATTCCCTTTACAAAGATTTAGATTTAGTTATTGTAAGGGAAAACAGTGAGGACCTTTACCGAGGAATAGAATATATGGTAACCCCTGATGTTGCAGAAAGCATAAAAATAATTACAAGAAGTGCAAGCGAAAGAATAGCTGATTTTGCATTTAAATTGGCTGAAAAAGAAAACAGGACCAAAGTTACATTAACCCATAAGGCCAACATTATGAAATTATCAGATGGGTTATTCTTAGAATCGGGACGGAAAATATCTAAGAACTATCCTGAAATAGAATTTGAAGATGTTATAGTAGATGCAATGTCTATGAAGCTTGTTATGAACCCTCATGTTTTTCAAGTTATTGTGGCGCCTAATTTGTATGGAGATATACTTTCTGACATGGCAGCTGGCTTAATCGGAGGACTTGGTATGGCTCCTAGTGCTAACATTGGAGATGACACAGCTATATTTGAACCAGTACATGGTTCTGCCCCTGATATTGCAGGAAAGAACATTGCAAATCCAACGTCTGCGATTCTATCTGGAATAATGATGCTTGAATATATGGGTGAAAAAGAAGCTGCATTAAAAATTGAAAATGCATTGAAAAAAGTTTTGAAAAACAAAGAGCTTCATACAAAAGATATTGGTGGACTTCTAAGTACCACTGAATTTAAAGAAGAAATAATAAAAGAATTATAGTTTTAGTAATCTCTTTAGTATGAATTACACCTTGTCAATTGGACAAGGAAATAACTAAAAACAAATATTATTTAGCTAAGGTTTGGTTTCTCGTTTAAAGAGGAGCCAAGCCTTTATAAATGTTGTGCCAAAATTTGTTAAGCTTTTGTAAGAAATCAAAAATTCCTTGAAATTTCAGCAAAGGAATTTTTTGCATTTTATGACAAAATTCTATATTATCAAGATAATGTGGATTTTTCAAGCGTTTATTCAGTTCGTTGCAATTGTTACTATATATAGTATTATATTGACAGACTATAAGGTTGATGCTACAATATGTAGTATAGCTTTAAATCGAAATTGTGTACAAAAGAAATGGGAGAAGAGGGATTGTATGATAAGGATATTAAAAAGAACGGGACATTTTGTTGACTTTAATGCCGATAAAATCAGCAGTGCAATTATCAAGGCCATGAAAGAAACTAAGGATGGCGTTGATGAAG
The DNA here is from genome assembly GCA_041821225.1 of Sedimentibacter sp. Classification (GTDB taxonomy): domain Bacteria; phylum Bacillota; class Clostridia; order Tissierellales; family Sedimentibacteraceae; genus Sedimentibacter. The sequence continues at coordinate 224 of JBGUET010000269.1, read as the reverse complement.
AGCTAGCTAAAGAAATAAGCATTAAAATTCAAGAGGATCTAAAGAAAAAAAGCTTTCCAGTAGAAGTTGAAATAGTTCAAGACATGGTTGAAAACCAGCTTATGGATAGCAAAAGAAAAGACGTTGCTAAAAAATATATTTTATACAGATATGAAAGAGATAAATCAAGAGACTCTCGTAAAAGAAAAGATTATAAACTTTTGAGTGAAGAATTTATAAGCCAC
>JBGUET010000268.1:0-4024 GCA_041821225.1 Sedimentibacter sp. | reverse complement strand
TGCCTTTTGCTTTTGTTTTGTAGATTTAAGAAGGAGAATTTATTTATGGGATTATTAGAAGTAAAAAATATATCACATTCTTTTGGTGACAAAACTTTATATAACGATGTTTCGTTTGAGTTATTTAAAGGTGAACACATGGGACTTGTTGGGCAAAACGGCACTGGCAAGAGCACCCTTATGAATGGATTAATAGGTGAACTTATTATAGATGCCGGAGAAATTAAGTGGCAAAAGAATGCTAAAATAGGATATCTGGACCAACACGCTAAAATAAATGAAAATATTACAGTATTTGAATATATGAAAACAGCGTTTGATGATTTATTTAGTCTAGAAAAAGAGTTAACTATGATTTATGAACAGATGATGGATGACAACAGCGAAAAAATTCTTAGCAAGGCCTCAGACCTGCAAACTTCTTTAGAAAATAGCGGTTTTTACGATATCGACACAGCTGTAATGAAAGTTTCTGAAGGTCTAGGTATTACAGCAATTGGCATGGACAAAATTTTGAAAAATCTAAGCGGTGGACAAAGGGCTAAGGTAATGCTAGCTAAACTTCTACTTGAATGTCCAAATGTATTATTGCTTGATGAACCTACAAACTTTCTTGATAAAGAACATGTAGAGTGGCTTTCTGGATATTTAATCGAATTTACAGGGGCTTTTGTGGTTATTTCTCATGATTTTGATTTTCTTGATAAAATCACCACATGCATATGTGATATTGAGTTTAATTCCATTACTAAATACAATGGGAACTTTACACAATTCATTAAGCAAAAGGGAGTAAAACGAGAAAATTATATTAGAGAATTTCACTCACAACAAAAGCAAATAAAGAAATTCGAAGATTACATTTCAAAGAATAAAGTCCGGGCCTCTACTGCAAGTATGGCAAAAAGCCGTCAAACACAATTAAATAAGATTGATAGAATTGCAGCACCTCAATCTACACCAAAACCTAATTTCCATTTTACATCGCTGCCAGTTAGTGCACAAGAGACATTAGAGGTTAAAAATCTGGAAGTTGGATATAATCATCCACTATTGCCTAAACTAAACTTTTCTATTGCTTCAGGGCAAAAGGTTGTAATAACAGGATTTAATGGAATTGGAAAATCCACATTGTTAAAGACTTTAATAAGAGAAACACCATCAATATCAGGTGGATTTCACTTTGCCGACAATGTAAAAATCGGATATTATGAACAGGACCTAAAATGGGAAAACAGCGGCAATACACCTATACAAATTGTCTCAAATAAATTTCCTAAATTAACTAGTAAACAGGTTATGAAAAATCTTGCCCAATGCGGAATTAAAGCAACAAATGCAATGCAACCATTGGCTACTCTCAGTGGTGGCGAGCAAGCAAAGGTTAAAATTTGCATTTTAATGCTTACATCGGCAAATCTTCTGATTCTTGATGAGCCAACTAACCACCTTGATGTTGATTCAAAGGAAGTTCTAAAACATGAGCTTTCCAACTACAAAGGGAGTATAATTTTTGTATCCCATGAGGCATCATTTTATAAGAACTGGGCCGATGAAATTATAAGCATTGAAAAATGCATTTAATAGATACTAACATAAAGATTTAATCAATTTCAAAAAACAAAATGAAGGTACATGAAAAGTCAATAAGAAAACTTAATGAAAAAATAAAGCTATTAACCAGCAGAAGTAAAATCGGAAAAATTAATCTAACCTATGAAAAGATTAAACAATTAGTCTTAGTGTGGATAAATTACTTCAAACTGACTGATATGAAATCATGGATGGGAAATATCACAAAACCAAGATGACACTTATATCCAATTCTTGTATCGATACAATTCTTTCAACATTTCAATTTTCCGTGTTTTCCCCAGTTCTGGATTCATGATTGAAATATAGGCATAAACTTCCTCGGGTCTCATTTTTAGTGGAAAAAGACCCTTTTCTTGTTTGACAGCCATACTCACATCCACATGTTTATTACTTAATAAACATGTCCAGTGATTACCTTGTGCAAAACCTAATCGATAATAACGTGATATTAATTCCAAATCATCTTTGATAGGTCTATTCGCTACTATACCTTGGAGTGATTTGTCCTGCGAGACATTTTTGAAATAAATGACCAAAGACGACATCAGATTGGAACCTAATGTTTGATCAATAGTGCTCAATACATCTGATACCTTTTTAAAAGATGTATTTACACCATTAATATTTTCCGAAAGATATATAGAGGCAGCATCATTAAAGAGCTGTTTAATCTGCTTTAAAGTATGATGGTTAATCTCGTAGGCTACCAGATCGTATGGAAGTTTATCTATTATTTTTTGAATAATCACTGTAACATCTTCAACATCGCTATCTTCTTGTACTATCTCAATAATCCTATCATATGGCAACCCCTCAATCGCTCCGTTTTCTACGTGTGTAATGACACTAAGGGTCGAATGATTTTCTTCTTTGCCCAATTCGTAAATAACTTCTATTGAATTAAAATAACAAGTATCTATCACTAATATATCAATTTTACCTATATCCTTCGCAGCTTTATTGATTGCTCTGACCATTTCCGGTATACCCATAATATATGGTGCCTTCTGACTGTAATCAGTCATCATACCAACGAATTGGTATCCATGCCCGCCTAGTATCAGCATATACTTTTTAGCGGGATAAAACATCATTCCCCATTTGATAAAATCATATAATTTCTTGGGATCAGCCATATTGACACTTTTTAGATTACCGACCAAAGTGGAGCTGCCTTTTGAAACAAGGTAACGCCTAACTCCGCTCCAACAATCATCATCTTTTGAATCAACATCCGGTCTCATGAGCTTTACGATTTCATATTTTGCTCTTCCTAGTTGTATCACTACATTAACATCAGTATTCGATCCCACTTTTTCCGCATCAAGCATGGCTTGACGCATTTCCGGTTCAAGTTCATTATTGCCGTTAGCGTAAATTAAAATTGTCCAATTCTTTTCCTGTTGTATTTGCTTCAATATTATCACTCCTATAGGAATACGAACCAATATAGACTCCTATTTTGTAGGGCATTCAGCCTATATACAATTAATTATTAAAATAACTGTATTTTATAATATTCGATTAACTTACATTTTGTTAACTAATTACCTTGTCAAAAAAGTATCCCTGCATTTCTGTTTGGAGAATGGTTACATCTCACCTGTGCGTAATTGTAGCAGTTATAGTAACAAAGAGTCATTTTCCAAAATCCTACATATTATACTTAAAAGAAACTTTTTAGGAGATGATTTTATGTCAATAACAAATTCTGATTTTATCGTTAATATTTTACCCAATCCTGTCAACATTGTAGTGGGAATGACCGGAATTGTTAATATGTCTTTTTCAAATACCGGTGCTGTAGACTGGGGCTATAACCTAACCCTTGAAGTTACCTTGCCTGATGGTGTATCTTTCATCAGTAGTACCGTAGTTCCTACCCTGGTAACCACTAACCCCTCTGGAACTATTACTCTTGACTGGACCAACCTCAAGGACCTTGCACCCAATGAAGCAAACTACCTTATTGGCTTAACTTTACATGCAGACGAAACCTTCAGACTTACAGGAAATCCTGTCCCATTCGATGTGCCTTTGATAAGTGTTAACCTTTCTGCAACAGTTGATACTCTACCGAGAGGCAACGATGATCCGGGCAATGTGAAAGTTACCAATACAGCTGATGCTAATTTTATTCCCATACGTTATAATTTAGTGAAATCTGCTCCCAGCAAAATGCCTAAAGGTGCAGGTTCACTTTCCCCTGCTGTCGCACCTATATGGCCATACCAGTATACCTTGACAATCACAAACAACAGCCGAGTTCCCTCTACTGTAACCTTGCTGGAAAATCTACCCAATGGCGTCCGTTATCTAGGAGGTCTGTCTGTATCCGGCCCAGATGAGTTAATACTTTCCACTCCCACAGTTACCGCCCCTTCTCCCGGATCAGGATGTCAGAATTTTGTAACCCTAGACTGGGGAA
>JBGUET010000267.1:0-4025 GCA_041821225.1 Sedimentibacter sp. | reverse complement strand
TCATATTTTATTTTTACTAAATATTTATTATAGTTCATCATAACCCCTTAAATAAATAATATCTACTTATCATTATACCATATGAGATTCTTTAACTTTACCTTAAATTATAAAAACAATGCCAAATATTTTAGCTCAATGAAAAAGATACAAAACCGCCTCCGAGAGTTGTAGTATTATACCACAACAGAAGGTCTATTATTTTCTTTGTTCCTTGATCAAGTATTTCTATAACAGCAATGTTACCACTCTCTTCATACTCTAAAGTTACAATAGTAACCCAATGCCATTTGTCTAAACATTTTTCCTCACCATTACACAAATTTAAAAATGCCAAAGGGATATTATTATCTAATGAGGTATTTATAAAATCAAGCAGTTTTAAAAAAACAGGACGCATATTTTTATCCTTTGGTATATCAATAAAATCAAAAGTTGCTTTCTCTTTTTTGCTTTCAACATAAGACATAAAACCATCATAAAAAATTTTAGTTGTATTAACGCCCCTACATGTAGGTGTTATATTTTTCCACATTTCTTCCATAAGGATTACAGCGTCAGACTTACTGGTTTTCATATTTTTTCTGTTGTATAAAACAATATTTGAAGCAGCTGTTGGACCACAACCAGACATTCGCTGCCATTTTTTTTTATACCACTCCTGGTTGCATCCATAAAATATAGTACTGCTAATATCATCTTGAATTTCAAAAAATTGATGATTATCTACGGTTTTTTTTATCATTTATTTACACCTGCCATTAAATTAAACTTTATATATAACTGTATCTCTCTATAATTAGTATAGTATAACACAAATATTATGTTCTATATATTAATATTTCCTTCAATACTATTGTATAATATTCCATTTGTTTAATATAGCAAATTAAAAAAGAGACACTTGGCCTCCATTTAAAAAATTTTTTAAAATTTACAATTTAAATATTGTACAATATTTTAGATAGAAAAATTTTTGATCTTTCATGAGTAGGTTTTGAAAAGAAATCCTGAGGGTTATTTTCTTCGAGGATTTCGCCATTATCCATAAACAGCACTCTATTTGCAACACTTTTTGCAAATCCCATCTCATGGGTTACAACTACCATAGTCATTCCTTCTAAAGCTAGGTCTTTCATTAATTTCAGCACTTCTCCAATCATTTCTGGGTCAAGAGCTGAAGTAGGCTCATCAAAAAGCATGATTTCAGGTTTCATAGCAAGAGAGCGAATTATTGCTATTCTTTGCTTTTGTCCACCTGATAGCTTTGATGGATACTCATCCTTTTTGTCAACAAGCCCTATTCTTTCTAAAAGTTCAATTGCCTTTTTTCCTGCTTGTTCTTTTGTTTGTAAATTCAATCTTATAGGAGCAAGTGTTATGTTTTCCATTACAGTTAAATGTGGAAATAAATTAAAATGCTGAAAAACCATGCCCATCTTTTGCCTTACTTTATTTATATCACATTTTACATCTGTAATATTCTGCCCCTCAAAAATTATGTTGCCTGAAGTTGGAGTTTCTAAAAGGTTCATACATCTTAACAGTGTGCTTTTTCCAGATCCTGATGGCCCTATTACTACTACTTTATCGCCTTTATTTATTTTCGTGTTCACTTTTTTCAACACTTCATTGTCACCAAAACTTTTACTAATATTATTTATTTCTATCACTTTCAGACAACCTCCTTTCAAGTCTTTTTTGTATTGAAGTTAACCCTATAACCATTACAAGATAAAAGAAGGCAACAGAATATAGAGGAAAGAACGGGTCCCATGTCCTGCTTCTTACAATGTCCCCCGCCTTTGTCAAATCAATAATAGGAACATACCCTGCTACAGCAGTTTCTTTCAACAATGCTATAAATTCATTTCCTAATGCAGGCAGTATGTTTTTTAATGCCTGTGGAAATATAATAAAAATCATAGTCTTTCTACTATCTAATCCTAAAGATAAACCTGCTTCTATTTGACCTTTATCAACGGAATCTATGCCTGCCCTGGCAATTTCCGAAACATATGCTCCCGAATTAAAGCCAAATGTCAATATGGCAACTAAAATGCTGTTGTCAATATTAACTAAAATCACATAATACATTATTAATAATTGAACAACAACTGGAGTTCCTCTTATAATCGTTACATAAAGACTGCATATTTTATCTAAAATATAAAGCTTTTTATTAGTTTTAGCATTTGTTTTTACTAATGCAATAAAAATTCCTATTGTGATTCCCATAAGAGTAGCAAAAAAAGCAATTATAATTGTATTTTTAATTCCTGCTGCAAATAATTTATATCTTCCTTCAATTATGAATGTTTTATTAAAACTAATTAGAAAATCCTCCATGCTTACCTCCCATTATCTAAAAAAGGCGATAATGCCATAAGCAATTATCGCCCATATGAAACTGCAAAATTATTTTGAATGATTTTCAATAAATTCTACAATTTTACCTTCTTTGATCAATCTTTCTAGTGTTGTATTAATTGATTTTAACAATTCTTCATTTCCTTTTTTAACACAGATTCCATAAGCTTCGCTTATATCACCAAACATAACGGTTTCAAGACCATCGTTATTTTTTACAATTTCCTCAGCTGGAAGTTTATCTATAACAACAGCATCAAGTCTACCTGCAAGCAAATCTTGAGATGCTTCTAATGCATTTTTATATGTTTTTACTTCAGTACCAGTATTATATAGTGCTCCATCTTCTAAATTTACGGCATCACTAATTGCTAGGTCTCCTGTTGTTCCCAGTTGAACCCCTATTTTCTTACCCTTTAAATCTTCCATCACTTTAACTTCAGCATCTTTTTTGTAAATTAAATGTTGGATTGACTCTACATAACTTATAGAAAAGTCTACTTCTTCTTGTCTTTCAGGAGTAATTGTCATTCCTGCAGCACCAAAGTCTGCCTTACCGTTTATAACTGCAGGTATTATGCTTGAAAAATCAATATGTTCAACAACTAATTCCTTGCCTAAATCTTTCGCAATCTCATTAGCTATGTCAACATCCACACCTACAATTTTTTCCCCTTCAAAATATTCAAAAGGTGGAAATTCTGCATTAGTATACATTACTAACGTGTTGTTTACTTCTTCAGTTTCTTCAGCTTTTGCAGCTGGTTGTTCTGTTTTACTTGCTGAACTACAACCTGTAATTAATGCAGAAATCATTATAGTCACTAATAAAATAGATAATATTTTTTTCATTTTGTCCCTCCAAAATTTTGTTTTCTAAACATAAAAATATACTAGCACTTTTTGGAGGTAATGTCAAATATTTTTTCATTTTTTTGCATAATTATATATATTCATAATCTGTATTGTTATGCTATGTTTTTTTATAGAAGCATTGTTCATATTCTATTAAAATTGAATTTACATGTACATTAGTCAAAATTCAATTCAACTCTGTTTTTTAAACTATTTAATTTTAATACAATAAAATATTTATTGTTTTCTTTTTCAGTTTCAATTTTCTTAACATTTCTATAATTACCAGTCGATTTCATGCATTCAAAACCAAAACCTATAAAGTTATAAATTACAACTCTATATTCTTTGATTTCATTTTTCTCCAATATAGCAACTGTGTCATATCCCAAATTAAAAAAATCACCAAATGTTATATCGACCAAATCCCACTGACTAAAAAACGAACCTAGCCATTTTTTATTAAGATTTTCTCCATCCCAAGAGTAAAAAAAAGGTCTCTTCCTGTAATCTTTATAAAACAAAGTGTCCTTATAAACTCCAATAAATATGTCAGCCTGTCCATCATTGTCTAAATTGCATGCATCCACTTTCCAAGGTTTTATTTCTGAGAAATCTTCCCTGTATATTTCTGAAACCTCCAACTTTTCCTTTATTGCATTTGTTTTAAATATAATTAAATCTTTTCCAAAAGCCTGATTATTGTGTGACTTGGTTAAAACAAGCAGTTCCTCATTTTCGTCCCCATCTAAGTCATATACTTTATAATCAATTATTTTTTCATCTGTTATCTTTTTAAT
>JBGUET010000266.1:0-4026 GCA_041821225.1 Sedimentibacter sp. | reverse complement strand
CCTCCTCAAGTTTTTCTAGAATTAAATCTTTACCCTTGAATTTATATATTATATTTATATAATTGTAAATTTTAGGATCTTCATTTCTTGTCTCTGCTTCAATATCAACATTTACATCTTCAACAACTATTTCCATACCTTTCAAAATATGCATTATATCAATACCTGAACATCCTATAATTCCAGCAAGCAAAAGCGATTTTGGACCAGGTCCAAAATTGTTTCCTCCATTTAAAACAGACGTATCAGTAATTACTGTATGCCCATCAATATTCATTTCAAAAGCCATTTTACCCTTTAATTTAGCACTAATATTTGTTTTATACATGTATTTTCTCCTCTATTTAGTAATTTATATAATAAGTTAAACAATTTGCAAATCATAATGTTATCTCCCGTTTTTAGCATTTTTATTGTTCTAAATTTATAAATTCAGATAATATGGAAGGAGATTTGAGTTTGAAATTAAATAACAATCATATTTTATTTTATATTATATCATATTTTTACTCATGGTTTAATACTTTTTATTTGAAATTTAAAATACATCAAAATTTGTAAATACCAACCATTTCTATTGAGTTTTTAAATATTATATTGTATACTAAAACAAAGATATTATAAATTTTAAAAAGAGATGGTTGAAAATATGAAAAGCATTGCTAAACCTACTATGATTGGTAGTCTTATCACATTTGTTATTGGATTATTCGTTGCATTTTTTGGTGTGATGGTATCAGTGTTTACTGATGGTCTAATTTACGATAGAATAGTTACCATTTTAATAGTTTTAATTATTTATGGAATTATAAGCATTGTTCTAGGATTTATGAAGCCAAAGAACTCATGGCTTTACATGCTTTCTTTATGTATGCCAGGTATTATACTTTTGTCCATATATATGGCTAAAGAATTTAATATTCTTTATTTACTATACATAATGTTAATATTTTTAGTTTCATTTTTTGGGGTACGAAGTGGTAAGTCATTTAAAATTAAAAAGAAGAAATAAATATTAGCCTATTAAATTTAAAATAGCTGTTACTCTAAAGTAACGGCTATTTTTGTTTTTATTTTTGTTTTTCTTCTTCATTCACATTATTGATTTTTTCAGGTTCTGATTCTTCTTTGACAGTCTGTTTGTCATTTTCTTTCTCAGTTTCCTGTTCAGTCTGTTCTACAGCATTTTCTTCTATCTGTTTTTCAGCTTCTTTTTCTTTGTTTTTATGAATATTTTCTTCGTTTTTCTCTAATGTAAGGACTTTTGTTCCATCCTTTGAAATTTCTGTATCCATTTTTTTGCCATTAATAAAAACATTTCTATCGTTGTCTACTTTTATTTCTAACGCTCTCTTATTATGTCTTCCACCACTTGGTAGTACTGGAAAATCAGCATTTTCAATAAAAATAAATGTGTTTTTTATTAAAGCCCCTTCACCGTTGTACCGTTTATTTACTTGACACCAACTGTTGCTTTTATTACCTTTAACATGGTCAAGACTATTTCTACAACTGTTGTCTTCATTAACAAAATCTTCTAACTCATTGAAATCATAATACTTATTATAATTTTTTACCCCTCCTAGGCCATCTGAAAGATTAGAATTATAATTGTTCGTTCTATTAATGATACGGTTCTTGTACATATAATCAAATCCTTAAACGATTAATCAAAAGCACATATATATTACTCTTGTGCATTATAATATGTAAAAATTAATTAAATGTGTAAGTTCAATGTTAACAAATCAGTTTAACTACAGTTTTAAAACTAAAGAGCACTGTATGTTCAATGGTCAAAGTAGTATTAAATCAGTAATTTCTTGGATATCAATGCATGAATAAATGCAATGGGAACAAATAATATGCTGCATGCCATTAATCTCAGCTCATATGACAAACTGCTCCTTTTATCAGGCTTTCCTTTAAGTCTGTTAAAAAAAGAACTCCATGGTATCCCGTATACATTACCCATCATTATTACACGTATTGCACCAAGAATGCCTTCTGCCTTAGGCAAACCATAGGTTTCTACAACTCGCTCCCATGATTTTTTAGATGGAACACCCCTTGAATCGGCATAGTGCTGAGCAAACATAATTGCCTGAATTTCTTGGGCTGGTGTATCATCACTTATACCAGCAAGCATATTTTTGATTTCTGTATCGCTGAGTCCAGCTTCAAGTGCCATTTTAGTATGGGCGTAGGAGCATACTGCACAACCGTTTACCTCAGTCACTGCAAGCATAATCCTTTCCATAAATTGCTGGTCTATTTCATTCTTCTTTTTTGCTTCCTTTAACTTTGGCATTGTTCGAAATGCCAACATAGTAATAGTGTAAACTTCCTTAAGTGAATGAAGCTTCCTACCTGATTTATTTTGCATATACACCTCTCAAATAATTTCAATAATAATCTAACCCTCAGCCAAAAGCGGCAATATCCTACACATTACCTGCTTATGTAAGCATTAGCATTAAACGTTTAACACGTCCACTAAAACTTCAAACCAAGTATAATATATTTTATTGTTTTAAAAAATCCCTTCTTTTTCTATACTCAATAATTGGCAAATCTCCTTGCACAAGATTTTCTCCCATTTTCAGTTCACTTTTAATTGGAAGTTGAGTTAGCACAACTTTCCTGTCTTGATGTAGTATGATTTTGTTCATTATGGTACTGAATAAATTTACAATTTGCTTCAACCCTGGTGTATCAATGAATTTTTGATAAAAGCGCAAATAGATGCGTGTATTTTCTTCATCTACTGGAGCAAACGCAGCTAGTATTCTTACCTTATCAGATATTCTGTTTTGCCATATATTTGGCATTTGAAGTTGCAAACTAAATAGTTTTTCATAATCTTTTATTTCATTTGGCTTTTCAGGAATTTGTCCGTTGTTTTTTTCATTTTTTACATAAAAAGTCATTAGATTGTCTTTCCATTTTACAACTGGACCGTTTACAAGTGTTTTGTCCCCTCTGCCTATTGTTGATTTATGTACAAATGGCAAATGAACTACATCCAGCTGATTTTCAATTGCTCGCGTATAATGGACCTCCCAGTTTTCTGAAAAACCCCCATAGGAAAATCCTTCTTTTAGATCTTCAAAAAAAGGGATTTCTGGAACATCATTTTGTTCATCACTATACCACAACCAGATGAATCCATATTCTTCTTTTACCAAGTAAGCTTTTACTTTATAATTATCTGTCACCTTGGCATTCTTGCCATTTGCAGGTATATACTTAACCTTTCCAGTGGAATCATATTGAAACCCATGGAAGGGGCACTGAACCTGGTTGTCTATTATTTTACCAGCACTTAATGATGCACCTCTATGGCAGCATTTGTCTGCAATGCAATTAACCTTGTTATTTTCATCTTTCCAAAAAACCAACTTCTCAGCTAACCTTGTAACACCAATTAGTTTATTCTTTTTCAATTCTTTAGAATCTAATACCGCATACCATTGATTTTTAATCAAAGCGTGCATCTCCCTTCTTTTTCATTTTATGTAATGCTTTACACCTCAATGAAATTGATTTCACTGATAATTATACATTCAGAAAATCGCCCTGTCTACATAATTGTTACTACTTTGTATAAAACAAACCACCACTCAAATGATTATTTACCCTAGTGATGGTCAAGTTCCTAGGCTATAGCTACATAAATTTCAATACTAACTCAAATTCAATAAAACCTTGTTACGGAAGATTGTTATCTTCTCTGTAATCATTATGTACAACAATCTGTGCTGTTCTAGGATGGTCTAAAAACAGGTAATTAATTTTGCTAATATTTCAAGTAACTATGGACTATATGGAAAAATAGAGTACAATGATTTTGGAACTCTATTTTTTCGAAAAGTTCTCAAGTATTGTCTAAATAAATGCAAAATTATATTGATTTTATAAGAGAAATATTGTACAATATCATTGAAGGTCAAAGAAGGTCAAACTTGAAACAAAAGAAGATTTTGTTACAAAAAACGAAGCTTAAAAATATCATTTAGATATATT
>JBGUET010000265.1:0-4046 GCA_041821225.1 Sedimentibacter sp. | reverse complement strand
GGCTAATGCAAATTTTTCGTCATAATTTAGTACTCTTTCAAAATAACTGTTTGCCTCACTTAAGAAATACTGACTTAACTTATCATGCCCTTTTGCATTGTGTTCTATTCCCATATTTTCCAAAGATGATGCATATATAAAACAGCTTTTTTCATTTTCTTCTATATTAACTAACGCCCTACCATATACAACTCCGTCTTCTAATTCATTTGATTCTAATTTATTAATGCAAAAAATTATGTATGTCTTAATATCAAAATCAAGCTGTTTAAGCATTTCAGCGTAATCATTTAAAAACTCAAAATTTGCGTCAACGCCATTAACATATATTATTCCGTCTATAATATTATTTAATGTTATACCATCAACTTTGTTTTGCTTTTCAATTTCTTCTAAAAGCTTATTCACCCTTACTGGAACAGGCAATTCTTTATTTAAAATATATGTCTTGTCTTTAAAGTTTACTGACGCGCCCTTTTTTAATGTGATAAAGGATATATCATTCCTTTTTTTCTCAAAGTAATCTTCAAAATATTTATCTTTTTTGTTCATAATCTTTCTCCTCAATAAATTCATTTATTCTATAAGTGTTACATTTCTCAAAAATATTGTCTTGGTCCTTGTAAATGAACAGAGTCGTGTCCTCTTGAATGTCAACAATTCTAAATGCATTAACTATTTTTTCTTCTTTTTTTAAATTATTAAAATATTTATTTTTAAATTCAGTGTCATTTGCTATTTGCCTTTTAATAAATTTATATTTGTCTTCTGATTGGCGATTCAAATAATCTGGAATATCTTCGTTTTTATTATTAAATACATAATCATACCTTAAACAAGCTGTAAATTCAGCTGTTATTTCATTAAGATATTCTACATAATCAAACATTATTTTGTAAAGTTTCTTTCTGCTGTGTGCCATTTTGTATAAACCATTTTGATGCCAGTAAAGGCTAAAAGAATCATAAAATTCAAATGAAGATTGTTTAAATAAGTTGTTCATAATATATTCAAGCGCTTTTTCAAAATATTTTTCATTATAATACTTATCAACTAATTCCTCAATATCTTTAAGTTTTAAAAGTTCATCAATAGAAATGTACTTTGTACAGATTACTTCATAAGGAGCCAATTGTCTGTACTTTATCGCATGTTTTTCTGCATCCTCATATATTTTTGTTCCCTTTAAAACTTTCAAAAAACCTAACTGTATTTTTTCTGCATTGAGAAGATGGATTCCATCAAAAGACTTTTTAAATGTTTCGTAGTCTTCATAAGGAAGACCTGCAATAAGGTCAAGGTGAATGTGTATGTTGTGATTTTTTTCTATTGTATTAACAATTTTGTATAATTTTTCTATATCCATATGTCTGTTAATCTCTATAAGTGTTTCTATATTTAAAGATTGAACACCTATTTCAAACTGAAACATATTTACAGGCAAAGTGCCTATAAAGTCTAAAAATTCTTCAGTTATTATGTCTGCAGTAATTTCAAAATGTATGGTCATGTAATTTATATTGTTTTTAATAATGAAATTTATTATTTCCATTGAGCGCTTGCTATCTGCATTAAAGGTTCTATCAACAAACTTAATTTGTCTTGCTTTAGTTTTTAAAAGCAATGCTAAATCTTTTCTTACTCTCTCCATAGAAAAAGTCCTCATTGTTTTTTCTATAGAAGACATGCAAAAGCTGCAGCGAAATGGGCATCCTCTTGATGATTCATAATATATTATTTTGTCCTCAAAATTATCGTCTTCTTCGTAAGGATAGTTAATTACATCTAAATTGAAAATTAATTCTCTTTCCTCATTTATATGGATGTCTTTTTTTTGTCTGTATGCTAATCCTTTAATACCACTATACTGTGGATACTCTTTGATAAATTCATGCAAGAATTCTCTAAATGTTATTTCGCCTTCTCCGAATACTACGTAATCCACATACGGCTCATCTTCCATGAGTTTCTCAACTTCAAATGAAACTTCCGGACCACCATACAATATTTGCATTTCATTTTTTGCTTCTTTAATTATGTAGGCTAATTCTTTTATGAACTCTATATTCCACACATAGCATGAAAAGCAAATCAAATCTGCCTTAGCAGAAAATATTTCACTTAAAATATATTCTTGCTTTTGATTTATTGTGAATTCCTTTATTTCAATATCAATATTGTCATTCGTGCAAAATTTTTTCAAATATCTTACAGCAAGATTTGCATGAATGAATTTTGAATCAAGTGTTACAAGTAAAACTTTCATATTTTCACCTTCATAAGTCCTGATTTATTTCTCAGTATTACTTCCTTTTCTGTTTGTTTTATAATTTTACACTTACCCAAAAGAGGATGAATAAAAACCGGATAATTCAAAAACTCTTTTATTCCAGGTATTTTCCCCTTTTTCATTTGAAGTTTTTCTGGATTTATAGTCCCTTTCCTAAGCTTCAACAAATATATTGAATAATTTAATATGATTTCATTATCTTGTTTTTCTTTAGTTGTTTCATTTAAAAGCATGTGTTTTAGTGCTTTATAGTTCATTACAATATCTTTAGAAATCAATTCCTCGTTTGTAAGAATTTTTATTCTTTCTCTTTCGAATTCAATATAGTAATTCTTTTTAAATTCAATATGATTATTTTCAAAATAATCTTTTATTGAAAATTTTATTATTCTTTCTTTTGTTTCTATATTTATATTTTCAAAGTCAACTTCATCACTACTAAAATACTCAAAAATTACAGATGATAAAATAATAGCATTTAAAATAGTTTTTACATTGATTGTGTAAAAAAACACTATTTTCATAATTTCCACAATTAAATTTTCCCATATTGTATTAGCAATAGCAATCGGTATGATTTTATATTCCAAAAGCTTGTCATCAATTTCTGATGGTTTTTTATTATTTATATAAAACTCTATAGTATCATCATTACCATTTTTGTATAATTCCAATAGCTCTATTTCTTTTTCATACCTACTTATATCAAACATGCACCCTATGTTGTCTTCATACGGCAAAAGTGATTTCACTGTAATTAAAAACAATTGAAATTCTATATTAGGAATTTCTTCGCTTTTACATTCATAGCAATTATCAAGAAGTTCGTAAATTTTCGACTGCATATATTCTCCTTAAAAAGAAATAGAATCTACAGTAATTAAACTGTGACTCTATTATACAATCAATTATTAAAATTATCAAACTCTTCTTTATACTCCGCGGCAAATTGCAAAACTTCCGAAGAATAATCGCTTATACTAGGATTTTCATTGTTATACTTCCTGCTATTTATGTAATCCACTAACCCTTGTTGCCCTCTATTATAAGCCGTAAGTATCTTATGAACATCTCCTTGATACAACTCTTTTAAATACTCAAGCTGTGTTATTGTTAATTTCAAATTGTACCTTATATCAAAAAGCTTGTCTCTATCATAAATATAGCCAAGATTTTCAGCCACGGGTTTTGCAGTGTTTTCCATAAGTTGTCCCAGTCCTCTTTCTCCAGCAATTCCTTTTGCTGAAGGATTAAAATTACTTTCCTTCTTTAATACACCTAGGACCATAAATGGATCTATTTTATCGTTTTTACTTTCCTGTACAATGAATTCACAGTCACTGTAATCAAGCTTCGTAAGTTCCACAATGTATTTTATAAGTTTTTTTTCATCAAAAAATGCTTGTCTTGCATTAAATATCATGTTTTCTATTCTAGAATCTTGAGATTTACTGTAATATTTGGACAAATCCTCAGCATCTGCAGTCATGCTCATATTTACCATCATAAAGTAAGATAGCATGCTCATTACAAGCAGCGTAGTCAAATATTTTTCCCGTCTCACATCATCACCTTCTTCGTTTGTTATTTAATTATAATTTATAATTAAATTATCAGTCAATGATAAATAATGATATGTATTGTTGAATATTGAAGTAATTTGACTAAATTGCCACATAAAATAAAAATGGAGGGTGCTAAACCAATGTCATTAAGTTAAGATAATTTTAAAAAAGTTTAAGAATAGTGTATGTTA
>JBGUET010000264.1:0-4066 GCA_041821225.1 Sedimentibacter sp. | reverse complement strand
GAATACATACTATAACTATAAAAATTCAAAGAACTAATCCCAACATAAAAGCTTACACAAAAGATTTTAAGGACACAGTTGAAAAAGTTATTGATGAAACGAAATCATTTGAAGCTATATTAATAAATGATGATAATACCATAAGTGAAGGAAGCAAATCAAATGTATTTTTTGTTAAGGGTGAAAGGCTTATAACTTCCCTTGATGATGAAGTTCTTTTAGGTGTTACCAGAAACAAAGTTATTGAAGTATGCAAAAAAAACGATATTGAAGTAGAGCGACGGGTTATTGAATTTAAAGAACTTAATAGTTTTGATGGGGCATTTATAACTGGAACATCAAATGATGTATTGCCTATAAAAACAATTGATGACATAACATATAATTCGGCAGAAAATCAAGTGATTATGAAGGTTTCAAAGCTTTACTTAAAAGAAGTTATGAAAAATTAAAATGGGGTTAGGGCAAAACACAGTCTCATTCACCAATTAATTTGTTCGCTAACACTCACATAAATTGGGAATTCGTTGCGTTTGACCTACCATCCATTTTTTTCTCCCTCCGGTCGTAAAAATGGGGTTAGGGCAAAAACACAAAAATGGCCGAGGCCATTGTTGTGAAGCATTAATATGCATAAAAGGGGTATTGGGAATATATTTTGGTTATCGGGGGGGATAACCATAGATATTATAGCAAAACTAAAAATATTATGCAAGCTTTTTTTACAAATTTCTTAACTGCTAGTAATAAAATTTTGCAAATAATAAATAAGAGGTAAATATGGAAGTTTATTTAGACAATAGTGCAACAACAAAAGTAAGACAAGAAGTAATGGATGAAATAATAGATGCATGTCAAAATTGTTATGGAAATCCATCATCAATTCATAGAAAAGGCCTAGAAACAGAAAAGAAAATAGAAGAGGCAAGAAAATGGGTAGCTAGACTAATTAATTCAAAGGCGGAAGAAATATATTTTACTGGAGGAGGAACAGAAAGCAACAATATTGCTATATTTGGTCATTTAGAAAAAGTAAGTGAAAAATCTAATATAATAACTACAAAAATTGAACATCCTTCTGTATATAATGTTTTTAAACATTTTGAAAACAATATTAAAGTGAACTATCTTAATACAGATTGTCATGGCAACGTGGATATAGAACAGCTAAAAGGGTTAGTTGATGAAAACACATTGCTTGTTTCTATAATGCATGTAAACAGTGAAATAGGAATTATGCAAGATTTAAATGAAATAACAAAAATTGTTAAGAATACTAATAAAAACATAAAAATTCATGTAGATGCGGTCCAGTCCTATGGTAAAATTAAAATAGATACAAATAAATTACTTGTAGATACCATATCTTTTAGCAGTCATAAAATTCATGGACCAAAAGGAGTTGGAGGTCTGTATATTCGAACAGGTTGTAAAGTTAATCCAATTATTTTTGGCGGTGGCCAAGAAAAAAAAATCCGTCCAGGAACTGAAAATACGCCAGGAATAATTGGATTTGGAAAAGCATGTGAATTGTTGTATAATAATTTTAATGAAGAATCAGAAAAATTGTATGAATTAAGAAATCAGTATGCCAAAAGACTTAAAGAAGAAATTAGTGACATTAAAATTAATAGCCCATTGGGTACAGAGGGTGCACCACATATACTTAACGTTTCTTTTAAGAATGTAAGGGGAGAAGTTTTAGTTCACTATTTAGAAATGAAGGGTATTTACCTTTCAACAGGTTCAGCTTGTTCTTCAAAATCTAAAACCAATAGAATTTTAGAAGCAATAAACCTTGACAAAGAATTTGTTGAAGGTACTGTAAGAATAAGTCTGGGCTATTTTAACAATACGGACGAAGTTGAATATGTTATTGAAAATATTAAACGGTCTGTTGAAGATATAAGAAAAATTATGAAGTAAAGAGAAAGGAATAAAAATGTATAATATAGTTGCAGTAAGTTTTGGAGAAATATTTTTAAAAGGAAAAAACAGAGGTTCATTTGAACATAAGTTAATTGAACAAATTAAATTTGCATTGAAACCATATAAAGATGTAGTAATTTATAAAGAATTAGGCAAGGTATTTATTGAAACACAGCATGAGGAAGACATGAATGCAATTATTGAAAAAACTAAAAAAGTTTTTGGAATTGTAATTATTAGTCCATCTATAAAGGTTGAGAAAGACCCTGAAGTAATAATTGAAAAGGCAATTGAACTCTTTAGATATTTAAATGAAAATCAAACTATAAAAACATTTAAAGTAAAAACAACAAGAAGTGATAAAAAATTCCCCATTAAATCTATGGATTTTAGTGCTGAAGTAGGTTCTCGTATTTTAGATGCATTTAATCATGTAACAGTTGATGTACATAATCCAGATATAGAAATTTATATAGATATTAAAAAGAGTTGTTATGTATCATCTGAAAAAATAAAAACTGCAGGGGGCCTTCCAATTGGTTCTTGTGGCAGAGCACTTCTCTTGTTGTCAGGAGGGATTGACAGCCCCGTGGCAGGTCATATGATTGCCAAAAGAGGTGTTGAAATAAATGCTCTTTATTTTCATACATATCCATTTACTTCAGAAAGAGCAAATGAAAAGGTAAAGCATCTAAAGGAATTAATGGAAGATTATTGCGGAAATATTAAGCTTTATAGCATAAATATGCTTGAGATACACAAAGCAATAAAAGAGTTTTGCAAGGAAGAGGAAACAACTATATTGGCTAGACGATTTATGATGCGTATAGCTGAAAAAATTGCAAATGAAAATAAAATGGAAATGCTTATAACTGGTGAAAGCCTAGGTCAGGTTGCAAGTCAAACAATGAAATCAATGATTGTCATTGAAAATGCCATTGAGATGTCAATACTTAAACCTCTCATAGGAATGGACAAAACAGAAATAATTGAAAGGGCAAGAAACATTGGAACCTATGAAACTTCCATTCTTCCATATGATGATTGTTGCTCAGTATTTGCACCAAAGCATCCATTAATTAATCCTAGGTTAGAATCTATATTAAAATCAGAAAGCAAATTAAATGTAGAAGAATTAATAGAAATATGCTGCTCAACTTTAGAAATTCTTTAAATATTATCACACATTTTATTTCCTCACATATATTAAGTTATAAACTATGAGAGGTGAAATATATGTCAGATGAAATAAGAGCAACAAATTTTGGATGCTGCGATCATGATGGTTTTGACAATGATTGGTTGGAATGGATAATAATAATTGGTGTTATTTACTTCTTACTTTGTGGCAATAATTTCTTTGGAAGAGGTTGTTGCAAATAATTTAATGTACTTATGGAAAGGCCATACATGAAAAAAATGTATGGCCTTTTAAAATACAAAAGCCTTTAAATGTTTCAAACCATTAAAATGTTCATTTAGTTTTTTTACTTGAACTTAATTTACATATGTTGTATACTAAACGTTATAATAAAATATTGGAGGTCGAAATGAATAAAGTAGCATTATTTTGTAAAATTCCTAAGGAAACAATGAATTTGTTTTCCAAAGAAAAATATATAACTGTTGAACAGGAGACAAGTGATGTAGATGGTATAGTAATGCGCAGTGTGAATATTCACAATATGGAATTTCCAAAGCACCTTAAAGCTATTGCAAGGTCAGGCGCTGGTGTAAATAATATTCCTGTTGAAAGATGTACTGAGAATGGGATTGTAGTATTTAATTCACCAGGAGCAAATTCAAATGCTGTATGTGAGTTAACCTTTCTTGGCTTGCTAATTAGTTCTAGAAAAATAATTGATAGTATAGATTGGACAAAAAATATCGAAAAAAATGTTGTAGAATCAGTAGAGAAAGGAAAATCTAAATTTGTTGGACCTGAACTTAAAGGAAAAACACTTGGTATTATAGGTCTTGGAAATGTAGGACATCTTGTTGCAAATCTTGGAATTAAACTTGGAATGGAAGTAATCGGTTATGACCCATACATATCAGTTAAAAATGCATTGGGTTTATCATGGGATGTTCAATATTCAAGTGATATTAATGATCTATATAAAAGAAGTGATTATAT
>JBGUET010000263.1:0-4067 GCA_041821225.1 Sedimentibacter sp. | reverse complement strand
CTTCAGAGGCGTTTCAAAAACAGCTTTTGATGGTAGAGGAAACTATGCTATGGGAATAAAAGAACAATTGATATTTCCAGAAATTGATTACGATAAAATCGATAAAATAAGAGGTATGGACATAATCATAACAACCACAGCTAATACTGATGAGGAAGCACGTGAGCTTTTGAAATTAATGGGAATGCCTTTTAGTAAGTAAGGGAGGGTAAAGAATATGGCAAAAACATCTCTAAAAGTTAAACAACAGAGAAAACAAAGATTCTCTACAAGAGAATATTCAAGATGTAAGATTTGTGGAAGACCTCATGCTTATTTAAGGAAATTCGGTATATGCCGTATATGCTTTAGAGAACTGGCTTATAAAGGTCAAATACCTGGCGTTAAAAAAGCTAGTTGGTAAAATTTTAAGAATGGAAGGAGGTTACTTACATGGTAATGACAGATCCTATCGCAGATATGTTAACGAGAATAAGAAATGGCAATAAAGCAAAACATGAGTTTGTGGATGTTCCGGCTTCTAAAATTAAGAAAGAGATTTCTAACATTTTATTAGAAGAAGGTTATATCAAGGGCTTTGATGTTATAGATGACGATAAGCAAGGTATTATAAGAGTAGAACTTAAATACCAGCCTAATAAAGAGAGAGTTATAACAGGCATTAAGAGAATATCTAAACCAGGATTGAGAGTATACGTAGGAAAATACGAAACTCCAAAGGTTTTAGGTGGCTTAGGCATAGCTATAATTTCAACATCACAAGGAATCGTAACTGATAGAAAAGCAAGAACACAGGGAGTAGGCGGAGAAGTAATCTGCTACGTATGGTAATAATAACGAATAGGAGGTGCTAAGATGTCAAGAATAGGTATCAAGCCTATAATTATACCTGCAAATGTTGAAGTGAATATTAATGAAGACAATTATGCAGTTGTTAAAGGACCAAAAGGGCAACTAGAACAACAGTTGCCAAAGTCAATGAAGATTGTTATTGAAGGAACTGAAATTAATGTTTCAAGACCATCAGAACAAAAAGAACATAAATCTCTTCATGGACTTACTAGAACTCTTGTTGACAACATGGTAATTGGTGTAACTAATGGTTTCACTAAAACGCTTGAAATAGTAGGTGTTGGATATAGAGCACAAAAGCAAGGAAGCAAATTGGTATTAAACTTAGGTTTTTCACATCCTGTTGAAATGGAAGATCCAAACGGAATTGAAACAGCAGTTGAAGGAACTAATAAAATAGTAGTTAAAGGTACAGATAAACAGCAAGTTGGAAATTATGCAGCTGTTATTAGAGATTGGAGAAAACCTGAACCTTATAAAGGTAAAGGAATCAAATACATTGATGAAGTTGTTAGACGTAAAGCTGGTAAAACTGGTAAATAATTAAGAAAGGAGTGAGTATTAGTGCTTAAAAAAATTGATAAAAATCAAAAGAGAAAAGAAAGACACTATAGTATAAGAAATAAGATCGTAGGAACTCCTGAGAGACCAAGATTGAATATTTTTAAAAGCTCTAAGCACATATACGCTCAAGTAATTGATGATGCTACTGGAACGACTCTAGCTTGTGCATCAACACAAGATAAAGATTTAAGAGAAATGGTAGCAGAGCTTACTAAGACTGATGCAGCAAAATTAGTTGGTAAGACAGTAGGAGAAAGAGCGAAGAATAAAGGAATAAACGCAGTAGTTTTTGACAGAGGCGGATATTTATATCATGGCAGAGTTAAATTACTTGCTGACGGAGCAAGAGAAAGCGGACTTGAATTTTAATAAGGAGGTTAGTCATGGAGCAGCGTGGACGTATAGATGCAAGCCAACTGGATACAAAAGAAAAAGTTATCAGCATCAACCGTGTAACTAAAGTTGTAAAGGGTGGTAGAAACTTTAGATTTAGCGTGTTAGTTGTTGTTGGTGATGAAAATGGTCATGTTGGAGTTGGAATGGCAAAAGCTATTGAGATTCCAGATGCTATAAGAAAAGCAATCCAGGATGCTAAAAAGAATATGATTGAAGTGCCACTGATTAACACTACAGTGCCACACGAAATAATTGGCAGATATGGCGCAGGTAGAGTTCTTGTTAAACCAGCTAAAGAAGGTACTGGAATCATAGCTGGAGGACCTGTTCGTGCAGTGTTAGAACTTGCAGGAATTAAGGATATAAGAACTAAGTCATTGGGATCAAACAATCCAAGAAACGTAGTAAATGCAACAATTGAAGCCTTAAAATCCCTTAAAAAACCTGAGGATATAGCAAGAATCAGAGGGAAATCTGTAGAACAAATTTTAGGTTAAGAGGTGAAAATTATGGCAACGATTAAAATAAAACAAACTAAAAGCATTATATCAAGAACACCTAACCAGGTGAAAAATATTAAGGCATTAGGATTAAGAAAAATTGGCCATGTGGTTGAAAAGGAAGACAATCCTCAAATTAGAGGAATGATCAGAAAAGTTGACTTTATGGTAGAGGTTATTGAATAAAACTATAAGGAGGTGTTAAAGATGAAACTTCATGAATTAAAACCTAATCCTGGTAGTTCGAAGAATAGAAAAAGATTAGGAAGAGGTACAGCAACAGGACAGGGTAAGACTGCCGGTAGAGGTATGAATGGACAAAAATCACGTTCTGGCGGTGGCGTTAGACCTGGATTTGAAGGTGGACAGATGCCTCTTTACAGGAGACTTCCAAAGAGAGGATTTACTAATATTTTTGGAACTGTGTATGCTGAAATAAATGTTGAAGACTTGAACAAATTCGAAGATGGAGCAGAGATTACTCCAGAAATCCTTAAATCAGAGGGTATTGTTAAAAAACAACTTGATGGTGTGAAGATACTGGGAAACGGCGAACTTGCGAAGAAGCTTACAGTTAAAGCTCATAAATTCAGCAAATCAGCTGTGGAAAAAATCGAAGCTGCAGGCGGAAAAGCTGAGGTGATTTAAGGTGTTTGGAACTTTAAAAAATGCGTGGAAAATACCAGATTTAAGAAAGCGAATGATATTTACATTTTTAATGTTGGTAGTGTACAGATTTGGCGCTGTTATACCTGTTCCAGGTATTGATAAATCAGTTATCCAAAGCATGTTTGCTGGTACAGCAGGAGGTTTGCTAGATTTCTTTGATATGATGTCTGGCGGAGCCTTCAAAGATTTTACAATATTTGCATTAAATATATATCCATACATTACAGCTTCAATTATCCTTCAGTTGTTGGCAATTGCAATTCCTAAGCTTGAACAAATATTTAAAGCTGAGGACGGAAGGAAAAAAATGGCTCAATGGACCAGATATGTAACTGTTATTTTGGCATTGATACAAGCTACGGCATACAGCGTTGGATTCTTTAATTCAGCAATAATTGACCAAAGCTTCTTATCAATTGTTTCAGTAGTAATAGTGCTTACAGCAGGAACTTCGTTCCTTATGTGGCTGGGTGAGTTAATAACGGAAAAAGGTATTGGTAACGGAATATCACTAATAATTATGATCGGTATAGTATCTCGCTATCCTTCAGATTTTGGAACAATGATTTACCAACTTCAGAACGGTGCAGTAAGTGTAATCGAAATACTATTATTCTTGGTATTTGCATTATTTATAGTAGTAGGAGTTATAGCTATTCAGCAAGGAGAAAGAAAAGTACCTGTTCAGTATGCTAAAAGAGTTGTAGGTAGAAAAATGTATGGTGGTCAAAACACATTCATTCCTATGAAAGTGTTAATGGCTGGAGTTATGCCAGTAATATTTGCCTCAACACTCTTGGCAATACCACAGACTATGGCGTTCTTCTTCCCAAGCATGGCGGAAGGCGTACAGAAGTATTTCTCGCTTTCACAAAGCCCGGGAATATACTTTTATACAATATTAAATATAATATTCATAATATTCTTCACATATTTCTATACGGCGGTACAATTCAATCCATTTGAATATTCAACTACCTTAAAAGAAAATGGTGGATTTATACCTGGTATTAGACCAGGCAGACCAACTGGAGATTATTTGAACAAAGTTTTAAATAGAATTACAATAGCTGGTGCAGTAGCACT